>DDXI01000196.1 GCA_002347475.1 Peptococcaceae bacterium UBA2264 | reverse complement strand
ATTTGGCTAGCAAGCCCTAAATAAAATATGCTCAATTAAGGAAGCAATGAATGCGAGGATTACCTGGACGCTTAAACCTCGTACAGAGCTATTAGCGTAACCGACCAAAGAAGGTCGGTTTTTGTGTTTAAAAGTTAATCCCATGCTTCTGAGCAACAGGAACTGCATTTCCCACTTCTTGAACTTCTCGAATAACCTGGTCTTACAATTCTTTCGGATATCTTTTACGTTCCACCATATCCCCTCCATGTATTCATTTTAAATCAATAAGGGGGTATAGCTCAAATCTGGTTAAGGGGCTTTATAGTAAGCAGGTTAAGAAAAACAAAGGCGCGCACGGAATCGATGGGATGGAAGTGGAGCATCTTCTGCAACATCTCAAAGAAAACGGGGAGAAACTCCTAAAGTCTATGCTGGACGGGAAGTACCGTCCGAATCCAGTCCGAAGAGTAGAAATACGCAAGGACAACGGGAAAATGCGAACGTTGGGAATCCCAACGGCAGTAGACAGAGTAATCCAGCAGGCAATTACGCAAGAGCTGACGCCTATCTTCGAACCCCAATTCGCTGAGACCAGCTATGGTTTCAGGCCGAAGAGAAGCGCCCATGACGCCTTGAGAAAATGTAAGGAGTATGCGAATCAAGGCTACACCTATGTCGCTGACATGGATTTGGAGAAATTTTACGATACCGTGAACCAATCAAAAATGATTGAAATTTTCTCAGGGACAATCAAAGATGGTAGGGTCGTATCGCTTATGCATAAATATCTCACAGCAGGGGCAATGAACAGAGGCAAATTTGAAGAAACGAAGCCAGGGCTTGTTCAAGGGGGAAACGTCAGTCCTTTATGCAGCAACATCATGCTGAACGAACTTGACCATGAATTGGAACGCAGAGGAATCAGATTTGTTAGATATGCAGACGATATGCTCCTGTTTGCGAAGACGAAACGGTCGGCGCAAAGAATAATGGAGCATATCCTGCCCTTCATCGAAGACAAACTGCGTCTTAAGGTCAACAGAGAGAAAACAGAAGTTGCTTATATCGGCAAGGTAAAATTCCTTGGATACGGATTCTACCCGTCGAGAGAAGGAATCAAATTACGCGTCCATGCCAAGAGTGTGAAGAAGATGAAAGCGAAAGTAAAAGAACTTACATCAAGAAGCAATGCTTTTGGATATGAAGTGCTGAAAGTAAAGCTGAAACAATTCATAACGGGATGGGTGAATTACTTCAAACTCGCGGACATGAAGAAGCTGGTTCAGAAAACCGATGAATGGTTGAGAAGGAGAATCCGCATGTATATCTGGAAACGGTGGAAGAAAATCCGTACCAGATATGCCATGCTGAAGAAACTTGGACTTAACCACAACTCCGCCCTAAAATTTGCCTGCACAAGAAAAGGCTACTGGCGCATAGCCAGTAGCCCGATTCTCAGTATCTCTGTAACTGATGCCCGCCTTAGAAAGGCAGGCTTTACATTTTTCACGGATTATTTCGGAACTGTTAGGGTGTAAACTTGGGAACCGCCACTTGCGGAACCGCTTGAGTGGTGGTGTGAGAGGTCGGCTGCTCAATTAATGGGTAGCCTCCTACTTGATTTTAATTGGATTATTTCTGTATTTTTGGAGGAAATGAGGCAAAGATGTGGAATCCTTGGATAAGATTTATTTTGGTGCTATAATATTGAGGGTTTACCTAATACAGAAAAAAATATTATCTGTAGTATGTTTTATTGGATGGGAGATAGATCATGAGTGGAAATATACGTGATAATATAAAACCAGGCATACGGGTTTTGATTGTTCAAAAACAAGATCAACGTACTGGAAAAGTAACGGAAGGAATAGTTGAAACCATTCTTACCAGCTCTTCTGCTCATCCCCATGGCATAAAAGTCAGGCTTGTTGGTGGTTTTGTCGGTCGAGTGAAGCAAATTCTTTCTTAAAATACATTAACTTATGTTGGCATCTGCTGAATAACGGCAGATGCTTTTTACGATTGAATCGGAAGAAGTTTGCTGGTATTTGTGTCCGATCTGTTTATGCGTTACACTTGTTGACAAGATATTAAATCCCAGGACAATAGGGAGTAGGATTCCGATGAGAATAGGATATGCATGTCTGGCTATTGGAGTACCTAATACCAAACAGAGAAACTGTTTACTAAAAAACGCCAGCGAAGAGAAACTAGCCGAGCTGATTCATTATAATTTGAGCGCTCTTGAAAATATAATTGATTACAATATTAAAAACGGCATAAAGCTTTTCAGGATTAGCTCTAATCTGATCCCATTTGCCTCAAGTTCTGTCAACAGAATTTTGTGGTGGGAATTGTTTGAAAACGAATTAAAAACAATCGGACAGAAAATTAAAGACAGCGGGATGAGGGTTTCCATGCATCCCGGGCAATATACAGTTCTTAATTCTAACGACGAGGGTGTGCTGGGAAGGGCAATTCAAGATTTGAATTACCATACTCAGGTTTTAAATGGTCTGGGACTAGATAGAAAACATAAGATTGTTTTGCATATTGGAGGTGTCTATCATGATAAAAAAGCAGCTGTTGACAGGTTTATTATCAATTACCATAAACTGAACAATTTAGTCAAAGAGAGGCTTGTTATTGAAAATGATGATAAATCCTATAATATTTGTGATGTTTTAGAGATAGGCGGAAGCCTGAATATCCCTGTTGTTTTCGACAACCTGCATAATGATGTGAACCCAAGCTATCAAACCCGGACTGATAATTTTTGGATAAATGAATGCAAGCATACCTGGAAAGAAAAAGATGGTTTCCAGAAAATTCATTACTCTCAACAGGATGGGCAAAAGAAACAAGGATCGCATTCGAACACTATCAAGATATATGAATTCCTCAGATTCTATGAAAGCTTAGGGAGAAAAGATCTGGACGTAATGCTTGAAGTTAAGGATAAAAATCTGTCTGCTATCAAATGCCTCAATTGTACCTCAAAGGATAAAAGGATTAAGGATCTTAAGATTGAATGGAGCAGGTATAAATATAAAGTTTTGGAACAATCTCAAGAAGACTATATCCAGATTAGTAAATTATTATCCAATATGGGAAATTACTCGCCAATTTCTTTTTACAATTTGATTGAAGGTGCTTTGCAAAGGGCAAGTAACATTGGAAGTTCAGTCAATGCAGCTTTGCATGTCTGGGGTTATTTCGAAGATAAAGCAACAGAAACTGAAAAAGGAAGATTTTTGAAGGATATGGAAGCTTTTAAAAAGGAAGAAAAATCTATACGGGTGATTAAAAATAGATTGTGGAAATTAGCTTTGAAATACCAGCAGGATTGTTTACTGGATTCTTATTATTTTGTGTTTTAGAAAAAATGTAACGCCGCTTCCTGATTTTTCTTTGGGTGACACAGCAAAGACAGGGGATAAAGCTATATGGTCTCTATTGAAAAAATGCTTGACATTTTGGGAAAAGAGCTGTAAGCTACGGGTAATGAAATAACCTGCACCGATAATAGCAAACTTGTCGAAAGGCAAGGACGCAAAGCTAAAGGGCCTGTAAAATGGCAGCCAGTTACCGAAAGTAAGGTTTTTTTGTTTTTCCAAACAATAAGATAATCAGAACTTTCTTTATCGTAAAGGGAGATTAAAAAGCATTTAAAAAATCTTAACCGATAATGGCAAACTTGCCGAAAGGCAAGGACGCAAAGCTAAAGGGCCTGTAAAATGGCAGCCAGTTACCGAAAGTAAGGTTTTTTTGTTTTTCTATATTGTTTTTCCAAACAATATCATTATATGAACTTTCTTGTGAATAAGAGGAGGTAATAACGAATTCAAAAAACTAACCGATAATAGCAAACTTGTCGAAAGGCAAGGACGCAAAGCTAAAGGGCCTGTAAAATGGCAGCCAGTTACCGAAAGGAGTTTTAAAGCCAATGAAAATTCTTAATTATCTTCCTGTTAATGATTTATTTCTTTAATCAAATTTTACAGAGACATTCGCAGAATAAAACACAGCATGAGTGGATTCAGTCAAGACAGAAATGTCCGCAGTTAGAGTAACTATACCTGAAATCGTCCCAACACCTGCACTGCAGTAGCGGGGATAGATCATATCCCGAATATGCAGAAGAAAATTATGTGATGGACTTGAAGGTATGGCAGAGAATCAGACAAGGCACCCTCTTAAAAACAGTAAAATTGTTAAGAAAAATGAAAAACAGAATAATAACCTGCAAGCTGATAATGCTGACAAACTGGAATTTTGTGTAGTTTAACCCTATTAAGAAATTAAAAGCAAAAGGAGAAGAAAATATAAATGAAAATACGAATGAAAATGAATGGGAAAGCGTTAGCTTTGATTCTTAGTTTTACGCTGATTACCTGCCTGTTTGGCAGTACAGTCATATTTGCTGCCGATGAGACAAGCCAACAGTTATCAATACCAATTAAAAGTGCTTCTGACGACATGGAAGAACGTTCCGACGGTTCTCTGGATTTCAACAGTACTGACCTGGAAATATGCAAGGAAAGTTCCTCGCGAAATCAACTGATAGGCCTTCGCTTTACTGGTCTGAACATACCCAAGGGGGCGACAATTACCAGTGCCTATATCCAGTTTTCTGTCGATGAGCCCAGTAAAAGTGTGGATCCATTTGACGTAAAGATCTTTGCCGAAGATAAAGCCGATGCTGCTCCTTTTGCAAATGTTAACTTGACAGTTTCCTCCCGAACCAGGACAGCGGCTTATGTTAACTGGAGCGACATCCCCCTCTGGGCAGTAGAACATGAAGCAGGCGCTGCCCAGAAGACACCGAACCTTGCTACTCTGCTTCAGAAAATTGTCGAAAAAGACGGCTGGGCTGCAGGCAACGCCATTAACTTTATCCTGAGCGGTACCGGTACAAGAACAGCTGAATCCTTTGAAGGTGCCGGCAGTAATCTGGCTCAGGTACCTACCCTGAAGATCCAATACACGACGGAATCTGTAACTACAACTACAGCTACAACGACAACCCCGACGACAACTACAACGACAACTACAACTACAACCCCAACCCCAACGACAACGACAACGATAACTACAACTTCAAGCACACCTTCGGCCAGCGTAGCCAAGTATGGCTTGACAGGTGACGGCGTAACAAACAACAATACAGCATTTGCAGCCTTGCTGGCAGCTACTCCATCTGGCAGCAATCTTACTCTGGAAGCAGGCAAGAATTATGTTGTGACTCAGCCTATTGTTCTAACTAAACCAATTACTCTTAATTTGAATGGTTCAACCATTACCGGTAAAAAAACAACGGAAGTGTTTAAGTCGGATTCCAGCAATATTACTATTAAAAATGGCGTCCTGGACTTAAACTATACAACTCATAATGGGATAAATGTAAGAGAAAGCAATCAATTGCTATTTGAGAATCTTGTCATCAAAAACCTCCTGCCAACTGCCGCAAACAATGAAGGCGGAATTCGCCTGAATAAATGCACGAACATAACTATTAACGGCTGTACCTTTAAAAACATTTATAACTATAATGATCCCGGAAGCATCGATCATTCTCCTTCTGTCTTGCTTGTTTCCTGTAAATATATCACTGTTAATAGAATGACTGCCGATAATTGTGGGATTGGAATTGATCTTTACGGGGCAGAGAATGTCGAAGTTACTGACTTTAATTTTTCCAAAATCAACAATAATGGCTTTTACATTCAAACAAGCTCCAAAAATGTCAATATTCAAAACGGGAAGATCAACGGAGCAGGCAGCGGAGTAGTATTCCACATAAATAATTACACAAGCGCTGTTGTAGCGCCCACGGTAAGCTGTAAAAATGTTGAGTTCAGTAACATCTCCAACAAAGCGGTTCAGCTGAGAGATGGCTCAGGACTTCTGATTTCCCATTGTACCTTTACTAATAACAGTTATGGAGTGGCCCAATCCTCCAGTTACTCCGGATGCAGTAACATTATCATTGAATATAATACTATCAATACACCTTATAATATCGCACCATTCAGCTTTATAAATGATTCCATTATTAACATGCACGATAATATTTTCAACGGTTCATTTGCAGCTTATAAGTATGCTATCAAAATAGATGACAGCTGCAGCAAATATACTATCAAAGATAATTACATCACTGTAGATGGAGTCGTGCTCAGCAGTGCTATTCCAATAAAAATGGATGCCTGATAAGGACTATTGGTTCGGAATAATAGTATTTCCACGTTTTAGCGCCTGTTATCAAGTGTAAAGAATTAAAAGAGCTTATTCATGATTCTCAAATACAGTTTCCTGAATAAGCTCTCTTACAAACCCGGATAGTTTATTTTAATCTGTAGAAAATAACCAATTGCTGAGGGCCTCGTTTGCAAAAAAATAAGAGTATATGTTATTTTAAATTTATAATAATTACCTGTTACAAAGAATTATGGTATATATTATCATTAATTCATAAAATTATAAAGACAAGACGGCAAGAGAGCAGCCCCCTTATTATCCTGCCAGTTCATAATGCTGATGAAACAGGAACCCACTATATTTTGAATCTTATGAAGATTTCAGAACTAAAAGGAGAAAAAATGAAAATGAAAAGGAAATTGTTAGCCCTGATTCTCAGTGCTTCCCTGATTACCTGTATGTTTGGCAGTACATCGATATTTGCTGCAACAGAGACCGAATTTGCGATCAGCAACCCTTATGCAACAGTGGATTGGGTTAATTACAGCCAGTACAAAGCAAATTTTCATACCCACTCGGTTGAACAGGGCGGATCTGATCAGCCGGCAGAAATGATTGAAGATTATTATGCCGAAGGTTATGACATCCTGGCTTTGACGGAACACGATCTTACCAGTACAACCTGGGACAGAACTGACAGGCCTGACGATATTGAGTACCTGACTTCCGGACGTCTCGCCGAAATCAAGGCAGGCGCAGGCCGAAACAGCCGGGGCATGATCGGCATCTCCTACAGCACCGAGCAGTCCATAT
>DDXI01000180.1 GCA_002347475.1 Peptococcaceae bacterium UBA2264 | reverse complement strand
TTTTTGCCCCACTGTCAAATTGTTCGTTTCGCGGCCCGCTGTCCACCAGGATCACCTGCTGCTCGGGAGTCTCAATGATTATGCAGTCTCCCTGGCCCACATCCAGAAAGGTTACTTCCAGAACTGTGCTTACACTCCAGGGACTCCAGAGCAGTATCGTCAAAAGAACAATAAGCAGCCAGGAAATATTGTTCCTGCTCAGCGGCCCGTATTTCCCAGTCAGATTCTGAAAATTAGCCCGGTAAGGCTCCAGCAGGTGATTGAGCAGCTGCGGGTAAAAGCGCTGACAGCGGTTAAATAGCAACCAGCGCCACAATCTTCTGCTATAAACCCTGGTAATAAAGGCCAAGCGCTTCCGGCCGACCAGCCAGACAGTAATACCGCCATACCAGCCCAGCCAAAATCCAGTTCCCGGCTGCATTAACATAACCTCAGCCCAGGGCTGCAAGGCCAGCTGAGCCAAAACAGCGTCGCTTACTTGCAGCAGCCAGAGAGAAACCTGCCAAAAGGGTGCTGCCAAGACCGGCATAAAGGATAGTAGGACCGCAATTAATCCTAATTCCAGGACAGTACCAACAAGCCCCATTACGGCAAGATTGGCAAGCAGACTCACCAGGGATAAGCGATGAAAGGCTGTAATAAGAAGCGGTAAGACAGCAATTTGCGCCGCCAGCGTACCTGCTATGGCCCAAGCCAGTTGTCTGGGAAAATATCGGAATACCTGCCAAGCCTGAATATGGGGACCCAGCACGATAATTCCCCAAGTGGCTGTAAAGGAGAGCTGGAACCCCAGATCCCTGACCAGAAGGGGGTTATGAACAAATAGGATCAAAGCTGCAAGCAACAGCCAGCGCAAGAGAGGAACACGACCCCATCCCAGCCGTCCCAGCAGGACTGCTATTCCCAGGATCGTTGCCCTGAGGATAGGAGCATTTCCATTGCAGAGGACAGCATAACCTATCAGTCCTGCACTGCACAGTCCCAGGCGCAGCCTCAAAGGAAATAGAATAGTAATGAACCAAAGTAGGCTCAGAACAACAGCAACATTGGAACCGGAAGCAGCAAAAATATGTAAAACTCCTGTGACCCTGTAGCGTTCCTGCAGATCTGAAGAAATACCGCTGGCATCCCCGAAAATGATCCCTTCTAAAACTCCTGTCTCATTCCGATCCCAAAGACGTAAATTTTCCTTGACCTGTTTTCTGAGCAGCCAGGTTAAAGGTGGTGCTCCCTGAGCAGCTATGGTAACCTCTTCCTGGGCTGTCAAGGTCCCCTGCAGACCTCTGACTGCATAATAAAGCCGGAGATCAAAGGCCCCAGCCGTCCCCGGAGAACGGGGCTGTTCCAGACGGGCAGCAAAATGCAGATAATCTCCCGGCCGCACCTGCCGCCAGGCGGAAGGCAACTGGCCATCTGTTTTTGGGTAAACTGACAGACGATATTTTTGCCCTCTTAAACCTGCGATGATTTCCTGGTCCCCTGCGCCACCTTCCACTTCAAACACCCCGGTTGCCTTAGCCGCAGTTTCACTCCAATCCAGCAAAGTACCATTCAGCTGGACATATTTTAGGGTTAATGGTTCCGGCCATTGCTGCGGAACCATCAGACCGCAAACAAATCCGGCCAGAACCCCGGCCGCTGTTAAGAAGATTTCCGGCCGGTATAAGCGCCCCCAAAAATCTTGGGGCCGCCAAAACCAGAGACGGATAAAAAGCAATAGCAGGATCCCCATAACCCAGAATCCCGCGACTGCCGGCATATAACTTCCGCCTATTCCCCCGCTAAGCAAGGCTGCTGCTCTTCTGCTCCACAGATCTTTCATGGCCGCACTGTTACCAGGGCACTCATTTTTTCGTATGTTTTCGGACCAATACCGGAAACATTCTGCAAATCCTCAGGTTGGACAAAGAAGCCATATTCCGTACGATACTGTATTATCCGTTGAGCCAGGGCGGGACCAACACCAGGTAATTTATCCAATTCGGCTTCTCCGGCTGTGTTGATATTAATTTTCCCTCCTGATGAGATGCTGTTCTGTTCTGTTTCCTTAGCTGCAGCCTGGCCGGAATTCGGGGCAGGCATAACGTCTGCAGCCTGTTCCTTATAAGGAATTACAATCTTCTGCCCGTCTTTCAGTCTTTCAGCCAGGTTCAGAGCTTCCAGATCGGCTTCAGGCAAAGGGTGCACCTGTTGCAGGACATCATCCAGGCGTGCCTCAGGAGATAATCTGACCAGACCCGCTTTTTCGACAGCTCCGCTGATATAGACCACAATTTCCCTGTTAGCAGCCGCCTTCTCAATGTAGCTTTCCGGACCCTGCACCAAATACAGTTTCCAAATAGCCCCGCCAAGCAAAATTACCAGAATACCCCACCAGATATATCGCATTCTTCGCTCCACAGCACCAGCCTCCTCCGCCGCTTAACTCCTCTGCCTGCTCATCTTAGCCGTTCCTCTTTTTCCGCCATCTGCTTTTCTCCTGCTCATTCTCTGGCTCTGGCATTAATCCCAAACCTTAATTGTGCCGGATACGCGAAGGGACGGGGGTGACTTCTCCACCCCCGTCCCTTCGCGTTTTCCATTTCTTTATCCTGGCACTTTTTTCCTGCCGCGAAACTTGACATATCCTGTCGATTGTCCGGATAGGTCATCTGGCCGCTCTCGCAAGCTTTGCCGGGCGAAGCGAAAAAAGCCAAAAAACTAACGGCAGGCCCTTTGCTCTTGGACATGCCGTTGTTTAACAAATTTCTTTATTTAACCTTTGACAACCAGGTTAACCAGCTTACCGGGAACAATTACTACCTTGACAATAGCCTTCCCTTGTGTCCACTCCGGAATCTTCCCCAGGGCAATAACTTTGGCCTCCAAATCCTGGTTGCTGATTGCCGCTGGCACCTGGATTCTGTCACGCACTTTACCGTTTACCTGCAAAATAATCGTTTTTTCATCCTGAATAAGGGCCTCTTGAGCGGCTTGCGGCCATGGCCGGGTATGAACACTGCCGGAATAGCCCAGTTCAGACCACAGTTCTTCAGCCATATGTGGTGCAAAGGGAGCAAGCAGGAGGATAATAGTCTCCATGGCCTCTTGGGTAACTTCCAGAGTGAATCCCGGCTGTTCCTTATAAAGATACAAGGCATTCACCAGTTCCATGATCGCACTGATTGCCGTATTAAAATTAAAACGCAAGCCAATATCTGTTGTTACCCTTTGAATACTCAGATGGGTTTGCCGGCGCATTTCTTTGGCCGGGTTATCGAGATCCTTAAAAAGCCGTTCTTGAGCAGCACCGGTCTGCACCAATTGCCTGTATTGTACTGCCAAACGCCAGACCCTGTTTAAGAAGCGGTAGCAGCCCTCCACCCCTTGTTCACTCCATTCCAGATCCCGTTCCGGCGGAGCAGCAAAAAGAATAAACAAGCGGGCCGTATCGGCTCCGAAACGCTCAATGATCTCCTCAGGACTTACCACATTACCCTTGGATTTGGACATTTTGGAACCATCCATACAGACCATCCCCTGTGTCAGGAGATTTTCAAAAGGTTCGTCAACTTTCAGATAACCGAAATCCCGCAAGCCCTTGGTTATGAAACGGGAATAGAGTAAATGCAATATGGCATGTTCCACCCCACCGACATACTGGTCAACATTCATCCAGTGATCGACAGCTGTTTCGGAAAAAGGAGCCTCCTGATTGCGCGGATCCGTATAACGCAGATAATACCAGGAAGAGCACATGAAGGTATCCATAGTATCGGTTTCCCGCTCTGCTTCTCCGTCACAGAGCGGACATCTGGTCTTCACAAAGGATTCGGAAGTGGTTATAGGATTTACTCCGCTTTTGAAAATCACATCAGTGGGCAAAAGCACCGGCAATTGGTCAGCTGGAACCGGTACTGTCCCGCATTTTGGACAATAAATCATGGGAATTGGCGCTCCCCAATAACGCTGACGGGAAATCAGCCAATCTCTCAAGCGGAAATTCACCTTACGCTGTCCCACACCGCGCCGCTCGGCTTCATCCGCCATCCCTTCCATAGCTTCCTCGTTGGGCAGGCCGTCAAATTCCCGGGAATTGATCATAATACCTTCATCAATATAGGCTGCCGCCAAGGGCTGTTCTTTTTTCTCCGGGGGACAGGCCGGATCCTGAATGACAGGAGTAATTGCCAGGCCATATTTCAGCGCAAATTCAAAATCTCTGTCATCATGGGCGGGAACACCCATTACAGCCCCTGTTCCATACTCCAGGAGAACATAGTTGGCTATCCAGATGGGGACTCTTTCTCCGCTCATGGGATTAAGACAATACTTGCCGATAAAAAGTCCTTCTTTTTCGATTTCGGTCGAAGTGCGGGTTATTTCATTAAGACCTTTCATTTTTTCTGTGAAGGCCAAGACATCCTGCTCATATTCTGTTCCCTTGACCAGTTCCCTGACCAAAGGATGTTCCGGGGCCAGTACAACATAACTGACACCGTATATGGTATCAAAGCGGGTGGTATATACCGTCAGATTCTCCGCTTGCCCTTCAAGGGGAAAGCTGGCCTCGACCCCTTCCGAGCGGCCTATCCAATTCCGCTGCATACTTTTGACTTTTTCCGGCCAACCTGGTAATTTATCCAGGTCTTCCAGCAAAATATCGGCATAATCGGTAATCTTAAAGAACCATTGTTCCAGATCCTTCTTGGTTACTGTTGTTTCACAGCGTTCGCAAACTCCGTCCACTACCTGTTCATTCGCCAGGACGGTAGCACAGGAGGGACACCAGTTGACAGCTGCTTTCTTCTTGTAAACCAAGCCATGCTTGTAAAACTCCAAAAACAGCCATTGGGTCCAGCGGTAGTATTCTGGATGGCAGGTGGCAATCTCCCGTTCCCAATCATAGGAAATACCTATCTCCTGAAGCTGACGCCTCATATTGGCAATATTTCGCCAGGTCCAATCTACCGGCGGAGTCTGGTTCTTGATAGCAGCGTTTTCTGCCGGAAGACCAAAGGCATCCCAGCCTATGGGGTGTAAGACCTCAAAGCCCTGCATCCGTTTGTAACGGGCTATAACATCTACGATAGAATAATTGCGCACATGTCCCATATGTAAATTCCCGGAGGGATAGGGAAACATGGCCAGAGCATAGAATTTGGGTTTGGCAGAAGATGTATCTGCCCTGTCGATATTTTCTGCCAGCCACTTCTCCTGCCACTTATGCTCGATCTCGGAAAAATTATACTTTTCTTGCATTCAGCCTTCCTCCTGCCATTTTTTGAATCCGGGTTTTCTCCAGACCCTGCTTGCCTATCTTCTCATATCTGCCGAAATACCTGCTCAAACAGCATAAAACCCTCGCTCCCAAGGAACAAGAGTATATACTTCTACAGCATATGCTTTCACCTGATTAAAGACCTTACTTTTATGTTATAAACTTTGGTATTATAAAGACATTACTTCGGCATCGCCCCATAAACGTTCTATATTATAAAATTCCCGGGTTTCCGGAGTCATGACATGAATCACCAGATCACCGCAATCGATTAAAACCCAGGTCGCCTCCGGCAAGCCTTCTATACGCAGAACAGGAATTCCGATTGCCGGCAGTTTCTCCTCAAAATGTTCGGCAATTGCTTTAACCTGGGTCACGGAATTTCCGGTTACAAGCAAAAAGTAATCCGTTACCATAGAAATACCTTTTAGATTCAGTAAGACAATATTTATGCCTTTTTTCTCTTCAGCAATTGCTACCGCGAATTTAAGCTGTTTTAAATCAAGTTCCAAATTCGAGCCTCCTCTGTAAATCTTCGTAGGTTAACGTGGTAAGCGGATGGATCAACTTATGGGAGTTCTTCAGATACTCCAGAGAATGTTTCATACAAGCCAAAGTCCCTTTCTCAATACTATGATACAAGGCTTGACGCAAATTGTCCACATCTGGAAAATCCCGATTTGGTTCAACCATATCGGCGCTGTAAATCAGCATCTCCAAAGGAGACATTCCGGGAAAACCCAGAGTATGGTGAGCGATGGCCGCCAATACTTCCTGATCTTTTAGCTCATAGCAGTATTCCAGCCAGTAAGCAGCTACCGGGCCATGTAAAACCTGAGGCATAAGCTCATCTTCCGGATAATGGAGCAGATTCCAGCGGCGAGCCAAAACCAATTGACGCTCCAACGGAATTTCCTTGGCTAAATCATGGAGCAGGGCTGCTAATTTTACCCTTTCCAAATCCAGGCCATGCCTGATTGCCAAATCCTCTGCCAAAGCAACCACACCCAAAGTATGGCGCATTTTTTTCGTTGCTAAACTTCCGGATACCAATTTCAGGGCCCAGCAGCAATCTAATCCCACTTTTCTTTTCTTTCCCCTTCCCTCTCTGCTTGAACACTCTCTGTGCTAAAGCTGGACGCTTAAAATTGCCCGCTGAAATACTGCTCTTTGCCGGGCAGGAATATTAGTTATCAGGATCTTTATACAGGTTGTTTTCCTTAATAAACATTCTGACAGCTTCCGGCAGCAAATAACGGATTGATTTTCCCTGGGCAACACGCTGACGAATAGCCGTCGAGGAAATAGCTAAAGCAGGCACTTCCAGAAGATGAATACGCCCTTCAATTTCCGGAAATTCCTGCAAGGACATTTCCACAAAGTTTTTGGTATCAACACCCGGTCGCACTACACCGATAAACTGGGTTAAGGTAAATAGTTCCTTGGCATAACGCCAACTGAATACTTCTTTCAAAGAATCGGTCCCGGCAATAAAGAAAAGATCTTCGCTCTCCCGAGTCTTATGCAGAAAACGCAAGGTATCTATTGTATATGACGGGCCCTGCCTTTCCAGTTCCATGTCAGATACAGCAAAATAATTATTATCAGCAATAGCCTTTTGCACCATTTCATAGCGTATGACTGCCGGAGTGACTTTCAGGATATCCTTGTGCGGCGGGTTACCTGCAGGGATAAAAAGCACTTTGGCAAGGGCAAACTCTGTCCGGGCCATCTCAGCAGCAAGCAGATGTCCATAATGTATCGGGTCAAAGGTTCCACCCATAATACCTATCCTATACATTGATTTTTCCGCCTTTATAATAAACTTCTCAAATCTCTGCTTAATTATCTGACAGGAAATCTTCTGCCGGCAAATTTTTTGGCCATAATTCAAGCCCAAATTATGTACCTGAACCTCAAACTAAAAATCCTCCCCAGAATTTCCCTTGTAAAGTTTAACCCCAAGGAGGATTGCAGGACCTGTTATTAAATTAGCGATCACAGAGAGGAATATAATTGCGTCTGGCCGCAACGCTTTTGTAAGATGGTCTGATAACCTTCCCGGAATTTACGATCTCTTCGATGCGATGAGCGCTCCAACCTGCTATTCTGGAAATAGCAAAAATCGGGGTAAACATTTCTTCAGGGATCCCCAGCATTCTATATACGAAACCGGAATAGAAATCAACATTGGCACTTACAGCCTTATGCAATTTGCCGAACTTTTCCATCACCTGAGGGGCCAGTTCTTCTACTTTCGAGTAAAGGTTAAACTCTTGTTCCAATCCCTTTTCCTTGGCCAGCTGAGAAACATAATGCTTGAATAATACGGCCCGCGGATCCGATATGGAGTAAACCGCATGGCCTATGCCATAAATCAGGCCGGAGTGGTCAAACGCTTCCTTGCGCAGTATTTTGGCCAGGTAGTTCTCTATTTCTTCGCTGTCATCCCAGTCTTTTACAGCCTGCTTCATTTCTTCAAACATCTTGACGACCTTGATATTGGCTCCGCCGTGTTTCGGTCCTTTCAAAGATCCCAGCGCGGCAGCCATTACAGAATAGGTATCCGTACCTGTAGATGTTACGACATGCGTTACAAAGGACGAGTTATTACCTCCGCCGTGTTCGGCATGCAGCACCAGAGCAACATCAAGCAGGGTGGCCTCAAGCTTGGTATATTTGCTGTCCGGTCTGAGCATATACAAAATGTTTTCCGCTGTGCTTAGCTCCGGTCTGGGAATATGCAGATAGAGACTTTTATTTCCATGATAATGGGAAAATGCCTGGTAACCATAAACTGCCAGGGATGGAAAACAGGCTATCAGACTTATGCATTGTTTCAAAACATTTTTGATTGAAGTATCATCAGCATTATCATCAAAACTATACAAACCCAAAACATTTCTTGACAAAACATTCATGATATCTTTGCTGGGGGCCTTCAAAATCATATCCCGGGCAAAATCATCAGGCAGCTTTTCATACATGGACAAAAGTATGTCAAAGTCCTCCAGTGCTTTTTTGTTAGGGAGATCCCCAAAAAGCAATAAATAACAGGTTTCTTCAAAACCAAAGCGATCATCAGTTCTGAAACCTTCCACAAGATTGCGGATATCCATACCCCGATATAGTAATCTGCCCGGAACAGGAACTATCTCATTCTCATCAAGAATAAAGGCATGTACTTCCCCGATTTCTGTCAAACCGACAAGCACGCCGGTACCATCAGGATCACGAAGTCCGCGCTTTACTTTATATTTATTAAACAATTGAGGATCAATATAGCTGCTTTTTTCAGCCATTAGACTAAGCCCATCAAGCATTTGTGTTTCAAATAACTCTAATTCAGGATTTTTTATCATAATTATTCCTCCAGTGCAGGATAATGCTCCGTACAGGCAGTTTCACATCAACAAATGTTTGAAAAGACCACAGTTGTTTTGTTCATAAGCTGTCGATTCAGTTTCAAGATTAGCATACTTGACACCGGTTTGTAAAATGATTTTTTGCAGACCGGATCAAGGCAAAAAAGGCGTTATTCCTCCCATTCGAATTCCAAATCGCCGATTTTTACTTTGTCTCCCACCCCAATGCCCTGGGCCCGCAAAGCATCGTCAATACCCATGACTTTCAGTATTTTTTGAAAACGGCGCAGCCCCTCTTCACTTTCAAAATTAGTCATTACCAGGTGGCGTTCAATCTCTCTGCCCCGTATTACAAAGATCTCATCTTCCCGGGATATGGTAAAACGTTCTTCTGCCTGCACCCGAAGAGGACGATGTTCAACCTGATGAAGCTCCAGTTCAGGAACAGGGAGATTCGGCAGCATGGCCGAGATATCCTGCATCAGGACAGTCAGTCCTTCCCCGGTTGCCGCGGAAACAGGGTAAATCCTGTACTTCTCTCCCAGTTCCAGGCTCAAACGCTTCAGATTCTCTTCTGCCCCCGGGATATCCATCTTATTGGCGACTATCAAGACAGGACGTTCATCCAAATGGCTCTTGTAAAGACGAAGTTCCTCTTGAATAACCTTGAAATCCTGCACCGGATCCCTTCCCTCTGCCCCCGAAATATCCAAAACATGGAGGATCAGTTTTGTCCGTTCTGTGTGGCGCAAAAAATCATGCCCCAGACCGGCTCCCGTGTGCGCTCCTTCAATAAGGCCTGGTATATCGGCAATAACGAAGCTCGTCCCATCCTCAACTGAGACAACTCCCAGATTAGGAACCAGGGTCGTAAAGTGATAATCAGCAATTTTAGGTTTGGCTGCCGACACACGGGAAATGAGAGTTGATTTTCCCACATTGGGAAAACCGACTAACCCTACATCGGCCAAAAGCTTGAGTTCCAGGATCAGCCAGTGTTCTGTACCCGGTTCCCCATTTTCGGAAAGTGTCGGAGCTTTATTCGTATTGCTTATAAAACGGGCATTGCCACGCCCGCCCCGACCTCCGGCGGCAACAACTACCCTTTGACCGTGTTCCGTCAAATCAGCCAGAACCTGGCCACTGTCCGCATCTTTAACAAGCGTCCCAACCGGAATTCTTATAACCAGATCTTCACCGCTTTTACCATGCATATTCTTGCCCTGGCCATGTTCTCCCCGCTGAGCCTTATAATGCCTTTTGTAACGAAAATCGACCAGAGTTCTTAAGCCCTCATCTGCCACAAAGGTGACACTGCCGCCCCGTCCGCCGTCGCCGCCGCTGGGACCGCCTTCGGGAACATATTTTTCCCGGCGAAAGGCTACAGCTCCTGCTCCCCCGTCTCCGCCTTTAACATAGATTTTAGCTTGATCATAAAACATCTTATTTCTCCTCAAACTTCTTCCAGCACTTGGATAAATGAGCCTGAATCCTTAGGCAACAAGGCCGCCTTAAGTACTGCCTTTCCTGAAACTGATTCTTTTTTCCTGGAGAAGGACTCCTGCTTTCAGGAACCTGAAAATACAGGTAAATTCTTCCTCCAGAATAATTTCTGCGTACTTCTCCTGCTCCGGCAGGTTATTCTCTGCAGATTCAACCTCCGGACATTCTTTGGTATAGGAATAAAAAGCTTCTGCCTGTTCCTCAAACCAGTTGTTCTGCCAATAATTTTGATCCTTCATAATATCCGGGTAACTTATGGTTAATCTGATACCTTCTTTTCTTAAACGGATAACCCAGCCCAGCAGTATTGCCCCCAAAATATCCTCGGGAATCTGGGCGATCTTCTGCTCATTCTCTGTTTCCTGCAACGACTGACGCATATACTGCAAAGCCCTATCCGGTTTGTTTATCTGCAGATAACCCATAATAACCTGAAAATGATTGAGAAAATCGTGTCTTTGCAAGCGAAAGCAGTTGATTTGTTCAGTTAATAATTTGCGGATTATAGATGTTACGACATTTCACTCCCTTACTGCCTTATATTTGAAATAAGCCAAAAACAATTCTATTATTGGAAAATAGCCAAACAGCCAGCCAAAAACAACCCCTGGGTTTTTACCCAGGGGTTGTTTTTGGCTGTTTATTGGGCTTGAGCGGCTGAGGGAATACCCGGCCGTTCGAGATAAATACTAACTCGTTTGCGATTCCGATCCTTGCGTTCGAATTTTACGTACCCGTCAATAAGTGCAAACAGAGTGTCATCTTTACCAAGTCCGCAATTTTTTCCAGGATGAAACTTTGTACCCCGTTGTCTCACGATAATATTACCAGCAGTCACAAATTGTCCGTCTCCCCGCTTCAAACCTAAGCGCTGCGCATTACTGTCTCGTCCATTACGGGAACTCCCCACCCCTTTTTTATGGGCCATAAAGTCCACCTCCTTTGTTTAGCTGTCTATACCTGATGTATCTGGTTTTATGATTCGGCCTTAATTGTAAAACGGCCTTATTGTCAGGCCTGGATAGCCTCAACAAGGACTTTGGTATAAGGCTGACGATGTCCTTGTTTACGGCGGTAGTTCTTTTTGGCCTTATACTTGAAAATAATTATCTTCTCGCCTTTGCCATGTTCCAGAACCTTCAGTTCTGCTTTGGCTCCGCTTACCAGAGGAGTCCCAACTTTTACAGCACCGTCTTTTTCCAGCAGTAAAACCTTCTCAACCGGAACAATATCCCCCACATTAGCAGTCAGCTTTTCAACACAGAGCACATCGCCCTCCTGAACCCGAAATTGCTTACCACCAGTTTCAATAATTGCGTACACTTACAACACCTCCATTTTTCCAGACTCGCCTCTACAGGTCATTTTCCTCCAGGGAAAACAGTTAAAACCCGTCTCGTGCGGTTGCGATGAGATGTCACCACATCATGCAATTTTAACATCTTTAATTCAGGTTTGTCAAATTAATTCTGCCGCTGCCGGAACAGGCGTTACACCGTTTTGTATACCTGGCAGTCAGTGTTTGGCCCACTTTTTTGCGGGTAATTTCCACCAGGCCCAACCTGGTAAGTCCTATAATATTACATTTGATTTTATCAGATTCACAAGCCTCCTCCAAGGCTTTAAGAACCTGCTGCTGGTCTTCATCGTTGACCATATCAATAAAATCTATTATAATGATGCCGCCCAAATTTCGCAGGCGTAATTGCCGGGCTATCATCCGGGCAGCGTGCAAATTAGTATGCAGGACTGTTTCCTGCAAAGAATATTTACCGACATATTTTCCGGTATTGACATCAATGACAATGAGAGCCTCTGTCTCATTAATGATCAGATACCCTCCGTTCTTAAGCCAAACCTTAGGCAAAAGTGCCTTTCTGATTTCGTCATTAATTCCCCGTTCTGCAAATAAATCCATATGGCTGACAACCAACACATGGTTTCCGGCCGGATGATTGAGCGCTTGCAGGGAGCGGCGTAAAATTTCAGCAACTTCTTCCTGATCCAGGGTTATCTTTTCCACATCCTCATCGATAAAATCCCTGATTAAACGGGCTGCCAAATCGAGATCCTGATGCACTAAGCCCGGAACAGACGCCCTGGCAAGACTTTTTTTTATCCCGTTCCAGATTTGAGCCAACTGCTCAATATTGCAAATGATTTCCTGTTCTTGCAAGCCCTGAGCCAGCGTCCGGATGATAATACCCATACCGTCCGGACATGCTTCGTATACTATCGCTTTTAAGCGTTCCCGCTCTTTACTATCCTGGATCTTGCGGGAAACCCCCACATAAGGCACCTGAGGTAACAGAACAACATAACGTCCCGGCAGTGATATATTGGTGGTAATGCGGGCTCCCTTATTACCGAGCGGTTCTTTGATAACCTGCACCAACAGTTGCTGGCGCGGTTTCAGAATGTCCTGGATAGTAACTGCCCCGGAAACCGCCAGGCCTTCATCTTCTTCGTCAAAACGCGGCAAAACAGCATCCTTGACGTAAAGGAAAGCATTCTTGTCCAGTCCGATGTCAACAAAGGCCGCCTGCATTCCGGGCAAGATATTTTCAACCCGTCCCAGGTAAATATTGCCTGCCAGGCGGGAAAATGGACCTTCCTGCTCGAAGACCTCCATAAGTTCTCCCTCTTCAATTACGGCTGCCCGCAATCCCTGGGCTTGTCCCTGGAGTATCATTTCTTTCAAATTCAGACCCTGCCTTCAGTTAATGCCTCAGGTAGATGCTATCAGTTACAGTTCCATGGGGGAAACAGCCTGACCCTGCTGACAGATATAGATCCCGGTTCTTTTAATCTGCAGTCCTTCCAAAGCCAAAGGAAGGTTTTCCAGTTCACGCAAACTCTGCATAACTTCTTCCGGCCGGACACTGCCTTTATTTCCTAATTCTATCTCAATTTCAAAAATAACCTCATCACCATGTATCTTTCCCTGCAAATATTTTACCCAGGGTCGGATATCTTTTTCCGTTGGTCCTTTGGGGGAATAGCGGGTATAGGTGATATGCTCCCGGGCTAACCAGGACTCCACAGCTTCATTTAATCGCTCAGCTTGTATGGGCAGCGCCATGGGCAGACGCAAACGATAGAGAGCAGCATTTAGCACAGCCATAAGCGCTTTACTGCCGGCGTCAATAACTTTACCTTCCAGTAAACGTATTCCCAGCGGCAATTGTTCCTGAAAACTGCCCAATAATTCTCCCAGTTCCATTTCTCTCTGCAGTTCAATATCAACATATTCCCGTTCGCCTTCCACGCCGACAGCTAAAGCTGATCCGAAGGAAATTTTAGGATGGGGATTAAAGCCCTCGGAATAAGCCGGAAAAATTCCGGCCCGCCGCATTGCCCTTTCAAACACTCTGGTCAGGTCAAGATGTCCAATATACTTAGCTTCTTCCAGCTTAGTATAAGCGATTCTAAGCTTCATGACATTCACCCTTTCAAATCTATCTGGACTCCTCTGTCCGGGCAGACTCCACAGTCACTGCACGCAGCGTGACGGCAATCGGAAGTTAATTTTCCTTGTAAAGCCCGCTGATGTTCTTCAATCAAAAATCGTTTTGTGACACCACAGTGCAAATGATCCCAGGGAAGAACA
>DDXI01000186.1 GCA_002347475.1 Peptococcaceae bacterium UBA2264 | reverse complement strand
TGCCGGCGGTAATAAAATCCTCGTCAAACTCAATATAGCCGCAAGGTAAACACCATTGCCCTGCTAAAAAAGTGCCTGGTGCCCTTCTTCCCAACAATACCAGATCATTATCCGCCACCAGCACAGATACAGCGGGATAAGGATTCTTGTAATGCACAAATTCACAGGCTGAGCAGATCGACCTTTTTCGGCCGCCTTCCTCCCGGATAATACATTTTTCTCCGCAGCGGCTGCAATAATTCAAATTATCCAAAACATTATTACTCTTGATAAAATCGTAAGCCGAAAAAATCTGCTTTACTTTCATAATTCTGCACCTTAATTTTACCTGTTGTACTTCTTCTTCATATATTTTAGCACCATAGTTTTCCGGAAGCAATTATCTCTCGGGCGTAATAGCGGGTAAAGATATTATTATAACTTTTTTCTTAGTTTTCATTATCTTTTGCAGGAAAAAGCATCTGCCCAGATAAAGGCTGGGACCGGCCCCGCTAAATCTGGTGCCGGTCTTCCTTTTTGGTAATTCCGTAATTTGCTAATTCCACGAATTTCGTTAATGCAATAGTTCTTCTTCCTTAATCTTTATCTCCTCAAAGGATATTTCCCCTTTTTTAGGGCAGGGCAATTCCTGGGCTCCGAATAAACAGAATTTGCAATAAGCGTTTTCTGTATGCTCTTTTTGACACTTATTATCACAGCTGTCCCAGCAATTGGCCGAAATGAATTCCAAAAGGGAGTGATGAACTGCAGCCGAAATCTGCCCTGCTTCAGGCACGAGTATGATTTTTCTGATTTCCCCATATAAAATTTCATTGACAAGTTCCAGAAATTCAATATAGAAAAGGTTGATATTGAGTGGTTGTTGCAGATTTGGCGGATATTTATCCAGAGGCAGACCATATTTAAGCAAGGGCTCAAAACTAACCGTTTTCAAGGGATCAGCCAAACAGGCATTTTCACATATCTGACAAGCTGAATAAAATTCCTTGGCCTCTTTCATTATCAGCTGTAGGGTTTCCTTGATTTCTGCGGCTGTCAATTTCTTATATACCTCAAGTACTCCACCAACAATATTCAGGATTTCAAGCAAAAAATAATCGAACATGGTTACAGGGTAGCCTGACAGCTCTATATACTCTTCCACTGGAAAATATTGATCAGTTACATCCTTGAGATTTTCCAGTTCCCGCTTTAGCTTTTCCTGATCTTCGTCTTTGGGCATACAACACTTTTTATATTTCTTTCCGCTGCCGCAGGGACAAAGATCATTTCTGCCCACTGGCTCAGAAAATTGTCTTACTTTATTATCCATTAATCATGACTCCTTCACTCTTCTCTGGAGATCTTACATTCGATACTGAATGGATATCATTTCCGGGCTTCTTGATTTAGTTTGTCAGACCCTTGCTCCCGATATCACTGCGGAAATGACCATTAGGAAAACTAATTTTTTCTACTAAATCATAAGTATTTTTTCTGGCTTCCACCAAATTTTGACCCCAGGATGTTACTCCCAGGACACGTCCGCCGGAACTGACCAGCTGACCATCCTTGTAAGCCGTTCCGGCATGGAAAATTACCCCTTCGGCCGCCGGAACAGCAGGCAGCTGCAGAGGTATCCCTTTTTCATAGGTTTGCGGATAACCCGGAGCAGCCATTACCACACAAACAGCCATTTTCTCTGACCATTTCAGTTCAGCTTCAGCCAGTTTTCCTTTGCTGCAATCCCAGAGAATAGTCAACAAGTCTGACTGCAGCCGAGCCATAACTACCTGAGTTTCAGGATCACCGAAACGGACATTGTATTCCAATACTTTGGGACCGTTTGCAGTCAGGATCAAACCAATAAAGAGAACTCCCTGAAAAGGCGTTCCCATCTGTTGCATTACTTCCAAGGTTGGCGCCAGAATATCTTTGCGGACTATTTCCTCCAAGGCGTCAGTCCAGACAGGAGGAGGACTATATGTCCCCATTCCGCCAGTGTTTAAGCCCCGGTCCCCGTCCAGGGCTCTTTTGTGGTCCTGAACCGGTACCATAGGGCGAACAGTAAAACCATCAGCGAAACAAAGAAGACTTACTTCCTGTCCCTCCAGATACTCCTCAATAACTATTTTCTGGCCTGCAGTACCAAACTTGCCATCCATAATTTCGTCAACTGCCTCCAAAGCAGTCTTGATATCCATCGCCACTATGACACCTTTGCCTGCTGCCAGTCCATCGGCCTTAACAACACAAGGGGCGCCAATACTCCGGATATAATTTTTAGCCAGTTGCAGATCTTCGAAAACCTCCCACTTGGCCGTGGGAATATGAGCCTCGTCCATGACAGCCTTGGCAAAGGCCTTGCTTCCCTCAAGTTGGGAAGCAGCCTGTGTTGGGCCAAAAATATTTAGTCCTGCCTCTCGAAAGGCATCTACAATTCCCAGGCTTAAAGGTTCCTCTGGTCCGACAACAGTCAGGTCAATTTGTTCTTTGAGGGCAAAATCAACTAATCTGGCAATATCATTAGCTGCAATAGCCACATTCCACTCAGCAGTACCGGCATTTCCAGGTGCAACATACAGTTTTTCCAATCGTGGACTCTGGGCAATTTTCCAGGCCAGGGCATGCTCTCTGCCGCCGCTTCCTACAATCAATACTTTTTTGGACATATTCTCACTCCCATTTAGTGTAATAAAAGACCTGGCCTGCACCAAGTCTTGAGAAGGAAGTAAATGTAGTCATATTCTTACTACTAACCAGGCTTAATGTTGAAAATAGCGCCGATTTGTTAAGACCATAATCAGATTTAAATTATTGGCAGCATCAATTACAGCTTTATCTTTTACTGAACCGCCCGGCTGAACTATGGCTCGAATGCCAGCCTTGGCTGCTTCCTCCAGAGATTCCGGAGAAGGAAAGAAAGCATCAGAGGCCAGATAGGCCCCATTGACCTTATTACCTGCCTGACTGAGAGCAATATTGACCGAATATTCCCTGTTCATCTGGCCGGCTCCAATCCCAATTGCCTGTTTGAAGCGGCTCACTACGATGGCATTGGATTTAACATGTTTAACAACCTGCCAGGCAAACTCCAGTTCCTGCAGATCTTCATGAGTAGGTTTATTGATGGTCACCATTTTCCACTCCGAGATAGGATTTTTGCCATAATCCTCCTCCTGGACTAAATAACCGCCGTTAACACTCTTTATTTTCCAGCTGGGATCTCTGCTCGGTTCCTGACTGCCAACCGCATAAAGACGTATAGATGTTTTTTCTCC
>DDXI01000112.1 GCA_002347475.1 Peptococcaceae bacterium UBA2264 | reverse complement strand
ATTTTAGGCTCAGGGTGTGCCAACTGCAAGAAGTTGCAGGCCACAGCGGAGGAAGCAGTCAAGGAATTGGGTGTTGTCGCCACAGTCGAAAAAGTTCAGGAAATCCAGAAAATCATGGCTTACGGAGTAATGCGCACCCCGGCCCTGGTCATCAACGAAAAAGTTAAATCTTCCGGCCGGATTCCGGGCAAAGACGAGATCAAAAAATTCATCCAGGACGAGGCCTAAGCTTATCCCGGATAAGGCATAAGAAAAGAAAAAAACACCTGTCTGCACGTTTGCCTTCCGAAAGATTGCCAATCGGTCAGCGCCCATGCGGTCCATAACAGGTGTTTTTCCATTTCGCGATGCGCAAAGGATGCGCATATCTCAATGTCAGCTCTTATCCAGTTTAGAATAAGTACGATGCTTTGTCAACAAGGGTTAACAAGTCTTAATAAAGCTTAACAAGGTTTATTTGCCTTGCGACATTACGTAATGACATTTAGGTAGTGCAGCTGCGATGCCGTGTGAATGGGTAATGCGCCAGGCAATAATTTCTGTTATTTATGTATCTCGATATCGACGGTGAAAACCAGGCCTTTCGGGATCATCTGGCAGATATCCGGCACAAGGGAGTCGATAACCTCGGCGGTATCGGCAATTTCCAGGACGATAGGCAGATCGGAGGCCAGTTCCAGCACTTTGGTGCTGTGGATTATCCGGTCTTTGCCGAAACCGGTAATTCCCCTGTTCACGGTAACCCCGCTGATCCCTTTTTCGTTCAGCCAGTGGACGAGATACTGGTAAAGAGATTTATTCTGGTAGCGCTGTTTTTCCCCGACATATACTTTCAGCAATTTTCCTTTTACCATCTTATGGCATCCTCCTTAATATTCAGCGGTTCAGAGTGAACGGGCCAGACCGATTCCCAGGGCTACACCGGTAAACCCGACCAGGATACTGAGCAGGGTATACAGTCCTGCTGTCCGGTAACTGCCTTCTTCCAGGAGCATGATCACTTCATAGCCGAAGGTGGAGAAGGTTGTGTAAGCGCCAAGGAAGCCTACGCCTATGCCCAAACGCCAGAAGGGAGCGAGAGTCAGCCTTTCCAGAAAAAGAATATTGAGAAAGCCCAGGAGAAAGGCGCCGCTGATATTAATGAGAAAGGTATGAAAAGGGAAGCCCTGCGTAAATTTGCCGGAGACCCACAAGCCCAGTCCGTAGCGGGAGACTGCTCCCAGAGCTCCTCCCAAAGTGACTGCGAATAAATTTTGCATCAAATCCACCTCTTGCAGTGATTATATAATCAGGGCCGGAAAAGTTTCAAGCAAAAAATAAATAACCGTACAGGCCGGTTTATCAGAATATTCTGTTAATAGTTATGTATACAGTATTATTTAAAATTAATCTGGACTGCCTGGGGATAGATATGTATAATAACATTTGTACTGAGGCAGTCTCAGTCAGGTTGCTATTGGTGAGCAAAGAGGCTCCAAAGAAGCGCAAGCTTTTTTGGCAGCCTCTTTTTATTGTTCTATTTAAAGGGAGGAGTGACTAAATGGCCTTGAATTCTGGGGATATTTGTTTTGTTTTTGTTTGTACGATCCTTGTTTTCTTCATGACACCCGGCTTGGCTTTCTTCTACGGAGGCATGGTTCGCCGCAGGCATGTTCTTTCGATCATGATGCAGAGTTTTGTGGCCATCGGGGTGGTTACGGTAATCTGGTTGTTATTCGGTTATTCCCTGGCTTTTGGACCGGATCATGGTCATCTGATAGGTGGTCTGGACTGGTTTGGCCTCAAAGGGGTAGGCCTGGAAGCTAATCCTGACTATGCGCCGACGATTCCCCATCTTTTGTTTTTTGCTTTCCAGCTGATGTTTGCTATCATTACTCCGGCCATTATTACAGGATCGACCGCCGAAAGGCTGCGTTTTCCGGCACTTTTACTTTTTTTGGCTTTTTGGAGCATCCTGGTTTATGCACCGCTGGCCCACTGGGTCTGGGGTGTAGGCGGCTGGCTGCGGGAACTGAAAATTCTGGACTTCGCCGGGGGGACAGTTGTGGAAATGGCTTGCGGAGTTTCCGGTCTGGTAGCGGCTCTGGTGGTGGGCAAAAGATTCAAGAACGGCCGGGAAGCCTCCATTCCTCATCATTTGCCCAATGTTTTGCTGGGCGGCGGAATTCTCTGGTTTGGCTGGTTTGGTTTTAATGCCGGCGGCGCTTTGGGAGCTAACGGAGTTGCCGTGCTGGCTCTGGTGACCACCCAGGTTGCCGGGGCTGCCGCTATGCTGGGCTGGATAGTGATAGAGATTCTGCACCGCGGCAAACCCACGGTTTTCGGCGCGATCAGCGGTGTTATCGCCGGTCTGGTGGCTATTACCCCGGCTGCCGGCTTTGTTTCGCCGGCCAGTGCCGTGCTGATTGGTTTTGTGGCCGGGGGCTTGTGCTATTACTTCGTTGCAGTCCTGAAAGAGAAGCTGGGTTATGATGATACCCTGGATGCCTTTGGGATTCATGGCATTGGGGGAACCTGGGGCACGATTGCCACTGGTATTTTTGCCAGTCTGTCGGCCAATCCCGGCGGGGCTAACGGGCTGTTTTTCGGCGGCGGGATCCAGCCCCTGCTGGTCCAGCTGCTGGGTGTGGCTGTGACCTATATTTTCACCGGCGGGATGACCCTGGGGATTTTGAAAGTCATCGCCCTCTTTACGCCGCTCCAGGCTACGGAAGATGAACAGGAGTTTGGCCTGGACCTTGTCCATCATGGGGAGAATGCCTATCCTGATTTTGATATACCTGGCCATCTTCAGCCTTCCTGGCATATTACAGATTAAACAGCCACCTATCTGTTAAAAGACTGCTATCTGCTCTGGGGAGAGGATAAAATCTGCCCTGAAACAGCTTGAGAGAAGCAAACAGCTTTTCGAAAGCTGTTTTTGTGGTTATAATGGAAATGGTTGTGATAATGGAAATAGTTATAAGAATGGATTCATTTCTTAAGGAATCTAAGTGGGAGAGGAGTTATAAAATGTGTGAGGCCAATGCTTATCTCAAAGCAGGGGAAAGCGAAACCTTGTTTATGGAGGCAGTTGATGTCATTGAACCGTATGGAGATGGCCTGAAACTGGTGGATATCTATGGCAAACAGCTCTTCGTGCAGGCAACAATCAAAAATATGAATCTTCTGAATCACCGCATTATTTTGGAACAAGTCCCGGTCAGTACAGAGTGAGATGATGAGGTGAACCTGAATTGGTATTTTAATTGCGGGTAAAATTACGTAAAATCAAGTAAATTATAGTGAACTAAAGTGAATTAAAGTAAGTTATAGTAAGTTATAGTAAGTTAAAGCAGGCTGAAGGTGAGGTTTGGAAATGGAGAAGAGCAGGATCTGTTTTTGGACCCAGCCCGTGGCAATCGGCGGTCAGGCTTATGCACTGACTGTGGCCTCAACTGCACAGGGGCTCTGCCGGCTGAGTCTGGATTTGGAGGGGGAAGAGGCTTTGCCGGCCTGGGCTGAGCGCTGGCTGCCCGGGCAGGAGTTGCTCCGGGAGAAAGAAGCCAATGCCCTGATTCTGGCGGAAACAGCGGCATATCTGGCTCAAGAGCGCCGGCAATTTACCGTTCCCCTGCATCTTCTGGGTACACCCTTCCAAATCCGGGTCTGGCAGGAGTTAAGGAGGATACCCTATGGCGAAACCCGCAGCTATGCCGATATTGCTGCTCAGATTGGCT
Organism: Peptococcaceae bacterium UBA2264; assembly: GCA_002347475.1. Lineage (GTDB taxonomy): Bacteria > Bacillota > Desulfitobacteriia > Desulfitobacteriales > Desulfitobacteriaceae > UBA2264. The sequence continues at coordinate 17,322 of DDXI01000112.1, read as the reverse complement.
GCCCCCAAGGCTGGCGGGCTGTAGGTTCGGCTAACAGCTGGAATCCGCTGGCTCTGATCATACCCTGCCATCGCGTGATTGGCAAAGATGGCCGCCCTGGCGGCTACAGAGGCGGCCTGGATTTGAAACTGAAACTTTTACGGCTGGAAGATATCCAAATATAGGGCTGGGCAACGCTCGTTCAGGAAGGGAATAGGACTTCGGAGATGGATATAAAAAAAATTACTCCCGCCCGCATACTGGTATCGGGATTTGCTCTGGTGATTCTGGCAGGGGCTTTATTGCTTACTTTGCCGGCGGCAACTCATAACGGGCAGGGACTGCCTTTCCTGGATGCCCTTTTTACGGCCACTTCGGCTGTCTGTGTTACAGGGCTGGTGGTGGTGGATACAGCCACCACCCTTACGCTTTTTGGGGAGGTAATCGTTCTCTTGCTGATCCAGATCGGGGGGCTGGGTTTCATGACCTTTGCCACTCTCTTTGCTATCATCCTGGGGAAAAAGATCACTCTCAAGGAGCGTTTGCTGCTTCAGGAAGCCTTGAACCAGATCTCCCTGGAAGGCATTGTCCGTCTGGCCAAGTCAGTTGTTCAGATCTCTTTTGTTATTGAAGCCCTGGGCACACTTATTCTGACCCTGCGCTGGTCTTTCGATTTTGGCTGGAGCAAAGCTTTCTATTATGGCCTGTTTCATGCTGTATCTGCCTTTAATAACGCCGGCTTCGATCTTTTTGGCAATTTCTCCAGTCTGACAGGCTATACCGGAGATCCCGTCATCAATATCACAGTAATGCTGATGTTTATTTCGGGAGGGTTGGGCTTTACGGTCATAGCGTCCCTGAACCCCTTGCGGGAAGGGAAACTGCGTCGGCAAAGGAAACTATCCCTGCACACCAAACTGGTCCTGCAGGTTTCGGCAATCCTGATTTTCCTGGGCACAGTGGTTATTTTCCTGCTGGAATATACCAATCCGCTGACCCTGGGGCCGCTTCCCTGGGGCACAAAGATCCTGGCTGCCCTGTTTCAGGCTGTTTCTCCCCGGACCGCCGGCTTTAATACAATCAATCTGGGGGCGATGCACGAGACAACGCTGCTCTTTATAGTCGTCCTGATGTTTATCGGAGCTTCTCCCGGCTCGACCGGCGGCGGGATCAAGACAACGACCTTTAGTTCGCTTATTTTTTCGGTCTTAAGTACTTACCGCAATGAACCCTGTGTTGTCATTGAAGGACGGACTCTGCCCAATGACATCATTCGCAAGGCTCTGGCTGTAGCTGCCTCCGCTGCCTTTCTGGTTATTTTTGTGACCTTTATTCTGGCGCTGACGGAGAAAGCCACCCTTTTTCCCCTGCTTTTCGAAGTGACTTCGGCCTTTGGGACAGTCGGTCTTTCTATGGGAGTTACCCTTATCTTGTCCGCTTTTGGTAAGGCAGCTATCATTCTGACAATGTTTATCGGCCGTTTAGGACCCTTAACCCTGGTTTTCTTCCTTTCCCAGAGAACAGCCGGTTCAGCGGCTCAGATCAAATACCCTGATGAACGAATTATTATCGGATAGGAGACAGGTCAATGCGCAAACAATTTGTGGTGATCGGCTTAGGCAGATTCGGCATCAGTGTGGCCGTGACACTCAGCAAACTGGGCCATGAGGTCCTGGTGATAGACACAAACGAAAACGCTGTCCAGAGCATCATGCATGAGGTGACCCATGCTGTAACGGCCGATGCCCGGGATGAGGAAACGCTGAAAGCCCTGGGTGTCCGGAATTTTGAAGCAGCAATTGTAGCGATCGGACATGACCTGGAAGCCAATATCCTCATCACCCTGATGTTAAAAGAAATGGGGATTCCATATGTCGTTGCCAAGGCTCAGTCGCTGCAGCATGGCAAGGTTTTGGAAAAAATCGGCGCCGACAAGATTATCTATCCGGAAAAAGATATGGGCGTGCGTCTGGCCCATAATCTGATCAGCACTAACGTTATGGACTATATGGAAATATCCCCTGAATATAGTGTTTTTGAATTTATTGCTTCTGCCCGATTTATCAATAAAACACTGGGAGAATTAGATTTGAGAGCTGTTTACGGGGTAAGTGTCATAGCCGTCAAAAGGGATGAGCAGATTATTGTTGCTCCAGGGGCAGATACCCTGATCAAGGATAGGGATATTTTGGTTGTTATAGGGGAAAACAAAGCCCTGGCCAAATTGCCGGGATAAGATAGTAGTATTCTTTGACTATTTTGAGCATTTATGCTATTATGTTTAAGTTCTAATTTATAATTTTTACCGGTTGGACGAAATGATAATTCGTTTTCAAGGATTAGGCTTTTGGGGTGGAAAGTCATTTTGCTATGCAATTTTGCCAGGCAATCTGATTTTCTGCCTTTATAATTATTAAAATTTATTAAGCTCAGAATGCTATCAACATATGTAACTACATAAGCAGAACTTAAGGAGGTACCCTAATGTCTGAATGGGGAGCGATCAGAGACAATTTATTACCGATTGTAGCTATTGCCGTATTTCTGATTACCTATGGAATAATCATCAGTGATAAAATCCATCGCATGGTGGCAGCCTTTGCCGGAGCAGGCCTGATTCTTCTTTTCGGCATCCTGGATCAGGAACAGGCCCTCGCTGCTATTGACTTTAACACCATCGGTCTTTTGACCGGCATGATGATTATTGTGGGCCTGACCCGGCGTACAGGCGTTTTTGAGTATCTATCTATTAAAGCGGCTAGATTTGCTAAAGGGGATCCCTGGCTGTTGATGCTGGCTTTGGCCTTTATCACAGCTCTGGCTTCAGCCCTGCTTGATAATGTCACGACTGTCTTACTGATGGTGCCGGTCACTCTTTCCATAACCAGGGAATTGGACCTGAACCCAATACCTTATCTGATTACCCAGATTATAGCTTCCAATATCGGCGGCACTTCCACCCTGATCGGAGACCCGCCCAATATTATGATCGGCAGTGCTGTCGGTCTGGGATTTACTGATTTCGTAAGCAATCTGATAATTCCTGTTATTATTACCTTTATTGTCACCCTTTGGATCCTGAGAATTATTTATCGCCGGGAACTGGTGATTTCTGAGAGTCAGAAACTTAAGGTACTGGCTTTTAAGGAGCAGGAGGCAATCAAAGACTATTTGCTCTTAAAAAAATCATTGCTGGTATTAGGCCTGACTATTCTTGGTTTTATCCTGGGCCAGGCCTGGCATTTGGAATCAGCGACTATCGCTCTCAGCGGGGCAACTCTTCTCCTGCTGATTACCGGGGAAGAACCGGAAGATATTTTACTGGCTATTGAATGGCCGACAATTTTCTTCTTCATCGGCCTGTTTGTGCTGGTTGGGGGTTTGGAACAGGTCGGGGTCATAGAATGGATAGCCCAAAGAGCTTTGACAGTTACGGCAGGAGCCCTGCTGCCTACGACCATGACGATTCTCTGGCTGTCGGCCATTGCCTCAGCCTTTGTGGACAATATCCCTTTTACAGCCACCATGATTCCTCTGATTCAAAAAATGGGGGAACTGGGGGGGATAACAAATTTGGAGCCTTTGTGGTGGGCCTTGTCTCTGGGAGCCTGTCTGGGGGGCAATGGTACCTTGATCGGAGCCTCAGCCAATGTGATCGTAGCCGGTATGGCAGAAAAACAGGGTGTGATAATAACCTTCAGACAGTTCTTCAAGGTGGGTTTTCCTTTGATGATCATATCGATTATCATCAGTACGGTCTATCTTTATTTTGTTTATTTTTTTTAATTTGAATAAAATATTTTCAAAAAAATTTGACATGGCTGATGTTGATACTTTATTATATGAGTTGTTAACTGGTACAATTAAATTAAATCGCGCTGAGTTCCGCAGAGGCGGAAGCGGGGGACCCACATTTTGGGGTGAATCCGGCCTGGGCCGGTAGGGCTATTTCTTTAGCCCGAATCCGTCAGCTAACTTCGTAAGCGTTAAAGAAAAAATATTTAAGGGTCTCTTGCTGTCTATTTAGCGGGGGATCCTTTAAGTATTTCAGAGGAGGAGAAGGATCACTAAGAAACAACACCTTGGATATTCCTGATGAGAAACCTTATTAATACAATTGAAAATTGCAGGGACAACTGAATAATGACAACTGAATAATGACAACTGAAGAATTGTTAAAGGAAAAAGGAGAAGAAAATTTAAATGAGTATAAAAATGAAAATGAAAACGAATGGGAAAGCGTTAGCCTTGATTCTTAGCTTTGCGCTGATTACCTGCCTGTTTGGCAGCACAGCAATATTTGCCGCAAGTCAGAGTTACCAATTATCAGTGCCGATTAAAAGTGCCTTGGACGATATGGAAGAACGTACCGATGGCACCCTGGATTATAATAGTACTGACCTGGAAATAAGCAGGGAAAGTTCCACTAACAATCAAGTGATCGGCCTTCGTTTTGCCGGTTTGAACATACCCAAGGGGGCAACAATTACCAGTGCCTATATCCAGTTTTCTGTCGATGAGCCCAGTATGAGTAAGGATCCATTTAACATAAAGATCTCTGCCGAAAATACAGGCAATGCTGCCCCTTACAAGAATGTCAACTATGCGGTTTCCTCCCGAACCAGGACTGAGGCTTATGTCAACTGGAGCGGGATCCCCCTCTGGACAGCTGCCCATGAAGCAGGTGCAGCCCAGAAGACACCGAACCTTGCTTCTCTGGTTCAGAAAATTGTCGACAAAGACTACTGGGCTGCAGGCAACGCCATCAACTTTATCCTGAGCGGTGACGGCACAAGATCGGCTGAGTCCTTTGAAGGTGCCGGCAGTAATCTGGCGCAGGTGCCTACCCTGAAGATTCAATACACGACGGAATCTGCAACTGCAACCCCAACGACAACGACAACCCCAACTACAACTACAACGACAACCCCAACGACAACTACAACGACAACTACAACGACAACCCCGACGACAACTACAACGACAACTTCAAGCACACCTTCGGCAAGCGTTGCCAAGTATGGCTTGATAGGTGACGGAGTAACAAACAACAACACAGCATTTGCAGCCTTGCTGGCAGCTACTCCATCGGGCAGCTATCTTACTCTGGAGGCAGGCAAGAATTATGTCGTGACTCAGCCTATTGTTCTGACTAAATCAATTACTCTTAATTTAAATGGTTCAACCATAACCTGTAAAAAAACAACGGAAGTGTTTGAGTCGGAGGCCAGCAATATTACGATTAAAAATGGCGTCCTGGACTTAAACTATACAACCCATAGGGGGATATCGATAAGAGAAAGCGATCAATTGCTGTTTGAGAATCTTGTCATCAAAAACCTCTTGCCAACTGCCGCAAACAATGATGGCGGAATTTACCTGAATAAATGCACGAACATAACTCTTAACGGCTGTACCTTTAATAATATTTATAATTATAATGATCCCGGAAGCATCGATCATTCTCCTGCTGTCCTGCTCATTTCCTGTAAAGATATCACAGTGGATAAAATGACTGCTGATAATTGTGGGATTGGCATTGACCTTTACGGGGCGGAAAACATAAAAGTTACTAATTTCAATTTTTCCAAAATCAACAACAATGGCTTTTACATTCAAAAAAGTTCCAAAAATGTCGTTATTCAAAACGGGAAGATCATCGGAGCAGAAAATGGTGTGGTATTTCATATAGATTATTATACAACCGCTGTTGTGGCGCCCACGGTAAGCTGTAAATATGTAGAGTTCAGCAACATCTCCAACAAAGCTGTTCAGCTGAGAGATGGCTCAGGACTCCTGATTTCCCAATGTACCTTTACTGATAACAATTATGATGTGGCTCAATCCTCCGATTACTCCGGATGCACAAACATTACCGTTGAATACAATACTATCAACAAACCATATAATATCGTACCATTCAGCTTTATAAAGGATTCCATTATAAATGTACATGATAATATCTTTAACGGTGCCTTTGCCGAGTATAAATATGCCATCAAAATAGACAACTGCAGCAAATATACCCTCAAAGATAATTACATCTATATAAATGGAGTCAAGTCCAGCAGTGCTCTGCCTGTCAAAATAGAATCTTAAGAAGGACTATTTGTTCAGAACAACTCTGTTTCTGAGATTTCGGGCATGTCATCAAATTTAAAGAATTCCATATGAGCTTATTCAGGATTTTTAAACCCGGCTTCCTGAATAAGCTCCTTTTTGTTTATTGATGAAGTACCTGCTGATTTATAGTAAAATTGAGGAAAAGCATCTTAAAATAGTTTATCATAGAAGAAAGACGAATTGATGATGGGGATAATGAGCTGATGACAAAAAGAACAATAACGGGTAAAGAAGAAATGCTCAGCCTGGAATGGGGCGGAAAACGCTATCATTCCTTTAACCGGCACCTGCGCGCCGTTTTTGGGGAAAAGGTTTTTAAAGTTCCTTTGGATGCCGGCTTTACCTGTCCCAATCGCGATGGGAACCTGGGGCGGGAGGGTTGTATATATTGCAGTACCCGCGGGTCCGGCGATTTTGCCGGAGAAAAGAAGCTGTCTTTGCCGGCGCAATTTGAGCAGGCGCGCCAGATGATGAACAAAAAATGGCCCCGGGCCAAGTATATTGCTTATTTTCAGGCTTATACCAATACCTATGCTCCTGCCGAACGTCTGCGCGAACTTTACAGTCAGGTCCTGGAACTGCCGGGAGTGGTGGGCCTGGCGGTTGCTACCAGGCCGGATTGTCTGCCCCCGGCTGTTCTGGCTTATCTGGAAGAGCTCCAGCGCTCCACCTATTTGTGGGTAGAGCTGGGACTGCAGTCGATTCATCAAAAGTCCCTGGACTGGATTGGGCGCGGGCACGATTATGCCGCCTTTTGCCAGGGACTGGAAGAATTAAGGAAAAGGCAGATTCGGGTTTGCGCTCATATTATTCTGGGCTTGCCCGGGGAAAGCCGGGCAGATATGCTGGCAACTGCCCGGGCCTTGGCCCAGCTGCCTTTGCAGGGTATCAAGCTGCATCTGCTGCATATTCTGAAGGGTACTCCCCTGGCGGAAATTTACCAAAGAAGTTCTTTCCCGCTCTTGACAGCTGAAGAGTATGTGACCCTGATCGCCGATATTCTGGAAGTACTGCCTGCCGGGATGACGATTCAGCGCCTTACCGGGGACGGGCCGCCTGCTGATTTACTGGCCCCTCTCTGGAGCCGGAAAAAGTGGGAAGTACTCAATGCTATCGATGCGGAGCTGGAACGGCGGGACAGCTGGCAGGGAAAAAGGGCAGGAACTTGACAGCAAATGTCGAAATAATACCCGATGGCCAAGGAGGTAACAGCATGTATCCGGGAGTGGACATCATTGAGATTGAACGTTTTGCCAGAGCCTGCCGGCGGCAGCCGAAATTAGTGGACCGTTTGTTTACCCAGCGGGAACAGCATGATTTAGAGGGCAAAAGCATCCAAAGCTGGGCTGGTCGTTTTACAGCCAAGGAGGCTGTTCTCAAGGCTTTGGGGACAGGCTTGCATGGTATTGGCTGGCAGGATATCGAAATAATCCGAGGCCCCGAAGGAGAACCGGTGGCTTTACTCAGTCCAAGGGCTGAAGACAAAGTGAAGGCCCGCGGCGGCTCAGGAATAAGAATAAGTATTGCTCATGATCGGAGCAAGGCCATTGCGATGGCGATATTGTGCTGAGAGCAGAAATTCAGGATCCCGTATAGCGGTGTCAATGAAGAATCCAGTAAACTATGAACTGAGGTGGGAGAATGCATTTAGTTAATTCCCAACAGATGCGCCGGCTGGAAGACAGGGCGATCAGGAATTTTGGGATTCCGGGCATATTGCTCATGGAAAATGCTGCCTTGGCTGTGGTACGGGAGATTTGGCGGCATTTTACTGACAGGAAACAGAAACTGAGCGGACTCAAAGCGGCCGTTTTAGTCGGTAAAGGCAATAATGGCGGGGATGGTTTGGCGATTGCCCGGCATTTGGTTCTGAGCGGCTTTGAGGTGACTGCTTTTCTGATGGCCAAACCTCAGGATCTTAAAGGCGATGCTGAATTGAACTACCGTCTCTATACAGGTACGGAAGGCAAACTGTTTGTTATCGATGGGGAAAAACAAAAGCGGCTGGCCCGGTTTGCCTTTGCCCAAGCCGATGTTGTTGTCGATGCCCTTTACGGTACAGGTTTGCGGGGAGCTATGCCGGCTATTGCCGAAGAGTATATTGAAGAAATCAATCAGGCTAAAGCCTGGGTTGTGGCTGTGGATATTCCCAGCGGGGTGGAGGCTGATACAGGCAAGGTTTATCGTCTGGCGGTGCGCGCTGATCTGACGGTAACCTTCGGACTGCCCAAGCTGGGCCATTTCCTGGGCCAAGGTCCGGAATTCAGCGGCCAGGTGGTTGTGGATGCTATTTCCATTCCGCCAACCTACCTGGAAGATGAGGAGTTAAGCAATTACATATTGACTGCTCAGGCCCTGAGTTTAATTATGCCGGTTCGTCAGCTGCAGGGTCATAAAGGGACTCATGGCAAGGGAATTCTGGCAGCAGGCTCTCTGGGCATGAGTGGAGCAGCTATTCTGGCAGGGAGAGCGGCTCTCCGCACCGGCTTGGGCTTATTGCAGATCGTTACCCCACACAAGGTTGTGCCTGTAGTGGCTAATGGCGTGATTGAAGGAACAGTTTGGCCAGCCAGCGGGGACAGTCTGCTGGATGCCGAATCCTGGCCGGTAATCCAGGAGCGCTGCCAAGGGGCTCAAGCCCTGGCCCTGGGACCGGGTCTGGGGGTCAATGAGAAGTTTTTGGCTGTTTTGGAAAAGATTCTGCTGGATCTCAGCCTGCCTCTGGTTCTGGATGCTGATGCCCTTAATCTGGTGGCTTTGGATCCGAGAATTCTGGATCGCCGCCAGGGAAGAGGCCCTTTAATTTTAACTCCCCATCCGGGAGAAATGGCCCGGCTGTGTAATTTGACAACCGGGGAAGTGCAGGAAAACCGCCTGGAGCTGGCTGTCAGCAAGGCCATAGAGTGGGGAGCTGTAGTAGTACTGAAGGGAGCAGTTACAGTTGTGGCTGCCCCGGACGGGCGGGCTTTTTTGAATCCGACCGGAAATCCGGGCTTGGGAACCGGGGGTACGGGGGATGTTCTGACAGGCAGTATCCTGAGTTGGCTGGCCCAGGGTGTGCCGCCCCTGGAAGCCGCTTGTCTGGCTGTCTATCTGCATGGCAAAGCTGCTGAAATACTGGCTGAAAAATTTGGCTGGTCGGGGTTTACAGCCTCGGAACTGGCTGAGAGCTTGCCCCAGGCGCGGCGCCAGCTGGAATTGAGCCGCTGCTAGATTGCTCCGGCAGGATTTATGCTAAAATAAGATTAGCTTGTTTATCAGATATTTCGTGAAAAAGAGAAAGCAGAAGGTTGAGCAGAGAAGAGGTTAAAATTAATGGAAATTTTCCGGCCGGTTTGGGCTGAAGTTGATTTGGGGGCTTTAACAAGAAATTTGCGCCGGATTCAGGCTTGCACAAGAAGTGAAATTATGCCGGTTGTCAAGGCCGATGCTTACGGCCACGGGGTGATCCCCGTAGTGGCAGCCCTGCAAAAATGCGGGATAAAACGGTTTGGCGTAGCCTTGCTGGAAGAAGCTTTGGAGATCAGAAAGGTCTTTTCGGATTTGACAATCATGATTATCGGTACTACTCCCAAAGAGTATGCTGAACTGATAGTCAGGGAAGATATTCTGGCCGGCGTTTTTTCCTTTGAACAGGCTGCAGCCCTTTCCCGGGCGGCGCTCAACCTGGGAAAGACAGCCGTCATCCATTTAAAAATTGATACAGGCATGAACCGCATCGGTTTTAAAAACTTGGAATTGCCGGAAATCCTCAGGATCGCCGCCTTGCCGAATATATATATAGAAGGTATCTATACTCATTTGGCGGCCGCGGACCAGTCTGATTTAACCTTTGCCAAAGAACAGCTGTGTCTGTTTCAGGAACTTTATGATTCATTGCAGGCAGCCGGGGTGCACATTCCCTTGCGACACGCGGCCAACAGTGCCGCTATCCTCCAGCTGCCGGAAGCGCATCTGGAGATAGTCCGCCCGGGAATCAGCCTGTACGGTCTTTCTTCTTCTTCTTCCCGGACGGAAGGAATCATCGGCTTTACCTCAGATCATACAAAAAGACTGATAGCCTTTTCTCCTTCTTTCGAGGCGAAAGAAAGCATCGGCCTGGAACCGGTCATGTCCTGGAAAGCCGGGATTTCCCAGGTAAGAACAATTGCTGCCGGAGAAACGGTCAGTTATGGCCGAACTTTCCAGGCTGCTTATCCGACGATAGTGGCGACAATTCCTTTGGGTTATGCCGACGGTCTGAGGCGGGGTCTCTCCAATCGCGGGGAAGTAATTGTCCATGGTAAACGGGCTACAATCATTGGCAGGGTCTGCATGGATCAGACGATGCTGGAAGTGAGCGGGATCAGCGGGGTGGCAGCCGGGGATGTGGTCACTATTCTGGGCAGAGACGGCTCAGAAGAAATTGATGCTGCTGAAATGGCTTCCTGGCTGGATACGATCAGCTATGAGGTTATCTGCGGAATCTCCAAACGGGTGCACAGAAAATATATAGGCTGCAGTTCTCCACTGCAGCCCTGAGCCGGCCGGGGGGAACATTTTTGGCTAATTCCACTGAGAAAAAAATCCTGGGATTCAACCGCAATATATTTTTTATCGGTTTAACCAGTTTTTTGACTGATACGACCACAAAAATGATCTATGCGGTCATGCCCTTTTTTTTATTATCCCTGGGAGCATCCAAGACGGAAATATCCCTGATTGAGGGGCTGGCCGACAGTACGGCTTCTCTCCTCAAGGCCTTGTCCGGTTGGTGGTGTGACAAGATCGGTAAAAATAAACCTTTTATGATTGTCGGTTATCTCTTTACAGCCTTCTTTTCCCCTCTGTTTGCAGCAGTCAGCGCCCCCTGGCAGGTCATTGTGATCAGATTTACGGAAAGGGTTGGCAAGGGCATAAGAACTGCTCCCCGGGACAGCCTGGTTGCGGCCTCTTCCCGCGATGGCAACATTGGCAAAAATTTCGGCTTTCATAAGGCTATGGATAACTGTGGTGCTATTGCAGGACCGTTAATAGCTTTTGCGATCCTGGCTCTTTTCCCTGAGGACTACCGCAAGGTTTTTTTGTTTTCGGCAGTGCCGGCCTTGCTGGGTGTTCTGGCCATAATATTTTTTGTCAGGGAAAGAAAGATAGCTATATGTGAGCTTCCCCGGAAAATTTCCTGGAAAAGTTTTTCTCTCAGATATTATGTGTTTCTGGCCATCGTTTTTGTCTTTACCCTGGGCAATTCCACCGATGCCCTGCTTCTGCTCAAAGCCGGTGATACAGGTATCAATATTCTGTATATCCCCCTTGTCTATCTCCTATTCAATTCTGTCTCAGTACTTTTTGCAGTTCCGGCCGGGATATTATCCGATAAAATAGGCCTGGAAAAAGTTATCATCTGCGGCTATCTGCTGTATTCAGGCATCTACTTTGGTTTTGGCCGGACAAACGAGAAGGCGGTTATCATCCTGCTCTTTGCCTTATATGGGCTTTACAGCGCGGCCACAGACGGGGTGCAGAAGGCCCTGGTTGCCGATCTGGTGGACCAGGACAAGAAGGGCACAGGGCTCGGCCTTTATAACTCGCTGACCGGTATCACCTTGCTGCCGGCCAGTGTTATTGCCGGCCTCCTCTATGATAAAGTGGATAACAGGGCTCCCTTTTATTTCGGCTCGGCCATGGCCTTGACTGCTGCTGTGCTTATGCTCGTATTTATTCTGCTCAGAAAGCGGCAGGGAAGGAATCAGGGGGGTGAGTTTTATGCAAATCATTCTCAGCAGCAGCAGCGTTCCGGAGGAGATCCTGAAATCGGGTTTTGATCTTATCAGAGCCTTTTTTACGGGAGCCGTTCCCGGGACTGATTACCGGGCGCCGGCCAGGAAGCTGCTTGGCGGCCAAGATAGCAATGATGGGCTTTCCGGCCAAGATGTTGATATTGAGGCGATCTGCGGACAAACTGCTCAGGCAGAAGGAGGTTTCCGGGCGGAAGTCCGGGTTGAAGCTCCCTGGAAAGGCCGAGCTCCCTGGGAGCTGGAGGCTCCGCTGCAATTCACCTGGACTTTGCCGGCCCGGCCGGCCGCTGAGGCAAAAAACGGCCAAACAGAGAATACCGGATCTGACGCTGCTTCTGTAAATTGTCAGACTGACTGTTTAGCGGAGTTTTGCCAGGCATGTTTAGCAGAGCAGGAGATAGAGACTATTCTGGCTTTTAAGGAGGGATCCAGGGAAAACAGGCCCAAACTGCTCTTCAAACACGGCCTTCTGAAATTATTGTCTCAGGTCTGCCGCAAGCGTTTGCCCTGGGGTATCCTGAGCGGAATCAGGCCGGGTAAAATTGTCCAGAATCTCTATGACCGGGGTTTTTCCCGGGCAGAGCGGGCTGCAGTCCTGGAAAAACATTATGCCATCAGACCGGACAAGGCGGAATTATTGCAAAAGATTGCGGCTGTCCAGCGTTCCTGTCTGGAGGAACTCAGGCGTGATCCCCGCCGTATTGCTCTCTATGTAAGTATCCCTTTTTGCCCCAGCCGCTGTTCCTATTGTTCTTTTCCGGCTTATCGCCTGAGTAAGGACCGTCAGGAACTGACCGGCTATCTGCAGGCCTTGCAGGCTGAAATCCGGGCTGCCGGCCTGCTGATCAGCAAACTGGGCCTGCTTGTGGACAGTGTTTATATCGGTGGAGGGACCCCGACAATCTTAACAGCAGAGGAATTGTCCGGGCTCTTGCAGGAGCTGAAGAAAGAGGTTCCCTGGCAGGAGTGCCGGGAATTTACAGTTGAAGCCGGACGGGTCGATACCCTCTCGTCCGGGAAACTGGCAGTGTTGGGCGAACAGGGGGTAACCCGGCTTAGTATCAACCCGCAGACTATGCAGGAAGCTACCCTGCGGCGGATCGGACGGGATCACAGGGTGGCGGATATTGGGCGTGTCTATCATTTAGCCAGGAGCCTGGCACCCTGGGTAATCAATATGGATCTGATTTTAGGCTTGCCCGGAGAAAGCCTGGTCGATGTCCGGGATACCCTGGAACAGCTGGCTGGTCTGCAGCCTGATAACCTGACCGTGCACCTGTTAGCTCTGAAAAGAGGTTCCCGGGAGTACGAATCGGGACTTAGACACAAGCAAGCTGCCCTTGCAGAACAAATGCAGGAATTATCCCGGCAGGCAGCCGCTTCCATGGGGCTGGAACCTTATTATCTCTATCGTCAGAAGCGCCTGGCCGGTAATCTGGAAAACATCGGCTATGCCCGCCCGGGTCTGGAGTGCCTGTATAATATAGCAATTATTGAAGAACGCCAGCATATCCTGGGCTTGGGGGCGGGCGCTTCCAATAAGATCATCGATCTTCCTGAGGGCAGGTTACTAAATATTCATCAGGCCCAAAGCTGGCAGCATTACCAGCTAAAATGGCCGGAAGTACACCGGCAAAGAACAGAAGCCCTGGCTGAAAGCCTGGCTTGAGGAAGGGAAGAGCGGGAAGAAGGTATCTTTTATGGAATTAGGAGCAATTTATTTGGCCAGTATGGTTATGGGGTTTTCCGGGGCTATGATCCCCGGCCCCATGCTTACATTGGCTATTAAAGAGAGTCTGCAGCGCGGTTTCAGGGCTGGACCACAAATGGTTACCGGCCATGCCTTGCTGGAACTGCTCCTGGTTATTGCCATATTCTTTGGTTTGGGTCAGATTATTATGTGGCCGTCGATACAGGGGACAATCGGAGTGGTCGGAGGTTTATTCCTCTTCTGGATGTCCTGCGGCATTCTGCGCGAGGCCTGGACTTTGCCTGCCCTGGATTTGAGAGGCCCAGGCGGGGGCGGCGGCCGCCTGCATCCGGTCATTGCCGGTGTCACAGTGAGCATTTCCAATCCCTACTGGTCACTGTGGTGGGTAACGGCAGGTGCGGGTTCTTTGCTGCTGGCTGCCAATAATGGCCTGGCCGGCTTTGCCAGCTTCTTTGCCGGTCATATTACAGCAGACTATGTCTGGTATTCTTTGGTTTCGCTGGCCGTGGTCGGCGGTAAAAAACTGCTGACACCTTTTATCTACAAGATCATTCTGACTATCTGTGCCCTCTTTCTGGTAGGTTTGGCTGCTTATTTTGTTTACTCCGGCCTGGTCTTTTGGGGTTTTTGGTTCTAAAACCGGGAGCAGCTGATAATGAGCAGGTTTTTTGGGAAATTAGTCTCAGTTAAAATATGACAATAACAGGACTATGCTACTATTGACCCAAAACTCAAGCCGTTATATATTCTGAATATGATAGCAGCGCTAATTACAAAGGTAACCAGTTGAAAAATAGTGCAGCTCAGCAGTGACAAGGGCACACCTGGATAAGAGGTGAGAAAGTATGGAAATGACCTGTCGGGAGCGTTCGCTGAATGCGGCGTCTGGTAATTATTTTCAACATCAGGATGAAGATTCTCTGAGAGAGGTTATAGAATCTGCCCAGGGTCTGATCCGCTATTATTCCCGCCTTTACAGCGGGGGGTGCAATGCCGATGATATTATGCAAGTAGGCAGGCTGGGTTTAATGAAAGCCTTACATAATTATGACAAGGATAAACAGACCAGCTTTGTAACCTATGCTTCGCATGCCATAATTGGCGAAATTCGTCATTATGTACGCAAGGAAGCATCTTTCTACCGGCCGGGATGCATTGTGGAGTTGCAGTCCAAGGTGGACAAGGTAATCGAAGATTATGTCAAGCAGCATGGGGATACACCCACAGCGGCCTATATTGCCCAAAGGCTGAATATCCGGGAGGAAAGTGTCAAAGAGGTTATGAAGGCGGGGATGGTGAGTTTTGATGAGATCGATACTGCTAAAATCCGCAGCTTGACCTATGAATCCTTCCGGCTGCCAATTGAAGATAAGCTGATCCTCGTTCAGGCCTTGAAAAAATTATCCGCTATGCAACAGAAGGTTATATACATGCTTTTCTATCACGATATGACCCAACAGCAAGTGGCTGAAAAGTTGGGGATAACCCAAAAACAGGTGAGCCGGGTCAAGGAACGCAGTGTGCAGATGCTGCGGACGGATTTAACTGAAAAAGATATATCGAATTAGGCCCTGAAAAAAGATGAAAAAAAGAGAGCCTGGCGCTGAAATACGCGCCAGGCTCTCTTTTGTCTTGCTTGAACTGATTCATAATTTAATTATTATTCAGCAGGCTCATTTTATTTGAAAATGACTTCATTATCCGCGAAGGGATTCTTGCGAATAGCCAGGGAAAACAGGTAGGGGTATTCCTTCTTGATATAAACCATATACCCGACCCATTCTTTTATGACAAGTTGATATGCTCGCTTAATATCTGCAGAAAGATGATCCATGTCGTTGGCCGGCAGCGTGGCAAAGGTGCTCCTCAATTCGAGTTCATTTAATATATGATAGATTGACCAGAGCATATCTGTAAAACGATCATGTTCCATAATATTCGGATTTTCAAACATATGCAGAACATACGTTTTTTTGGTCAAGAGGAAATCTGTCAATTCCGCCAAATCTCCGGCCCGGCTATCCATAGTATAATCAAAACTGCTTACGAAATTTAATATTTTTTCTTTTTCAATAATTTCTTCTTTTTCAAAATCCAGCTCATCTTTGAGCCTCTGAAAATTCGTATTAAAAAGCGATAGATTTCGAATTAACGAGGTTCCGACATCTGTATAAAAAGCGCCGATCACTATCTGCATCTTTTTGAATTTTTCCTGCTTTTCTCTCATACTCAGGTATTTTTCCAAAATAAAGGAAATAAAAATGACTTCAACCGGAAGAAAAGCGACATCCTGAAATAATAAGAAAAAAGTTTCATGAGAATTATGGAAAAGTAAGATCTCCAGCAAATAAACGATAACAGAACCAATCAATAAGGCAATAATAATTGTCCAGTTACTTTTATAGCTTTTAATATTTTTCACCGCCTTCCAGAATAGTTCAGCATACTCCTATGATTGGCAAGTCATATCTAAAGTATCCACTTTACCGCCAAAAATATCAAGCATAATAATATTGCTCTGACAGAGCGCCGCTAAGTAAAAGGCTGCCGCTGAATTCCGGAAAAAGGGTGGAAACAAGCAAAAGGAGGGTCAGGAGAATCAGGATAAAGGTAAAAACCCAGGAGATAAAATTGAATAATCTCGTATTCACAAATTCGCCCATAATGCTTCTCTTGCTGGCAATCAGAACCATGAAGATCAGGATGGGGGGCAGAAGAACCCCGTTCACGACCTGCGTGGTTAACATTACATGATACAGGGACAGGCCCGGCCACAGAACTATGGCTGCCCCGAAAAAAATAAGGACAGTATAAAGTCCGAAAAATACCGGGGCTTCCTTATAGGGCTTGCTGATGCCATGTTCGAAGCCAAATGCTTCACAGATAGCATAAGCTGTGCTCAAGGGGAGCACAAAAGCAGCCAGCATGGAGGCACCGAGCAAGCCGAAGCCAAACAGAAATCCGGCATATTCTCCCGCTAAGGGCTTTAAGGCCAGAGCCACATCTTTGACGGTTTCGATCGGAATCTTGTTGACATAGAGGGTGGCTGCTGTAGCCACAATGATAAAAAAGGCGATAAAACCAGTGAAAAAGGTGCCGATCAGCACATCCCAGCGGGTATAACGGTAATCCTTGGCGGTAATGCCCTTATCCACGATGGAAGCCTGGACATAAAACTGCCCCCAGGGAGTGATTGTGGTCCCGATTACCCCGACAGCCATCAGCAAAAAATCAGGGCTGCCTGTAAAAGTAGGGGTCACAGCCTGACTCAGAACCTGGGGCCAGGGCGGGTGGATGATCAGGGCGGAGATGACATAACTGAAAAATGTCAGGCAGAGGAGCAGCAGGATTTTTTCTATTTTCCCGTAATCGGTTCTGATGACCAGCCACCAGATTACTAAAGCTATGAGCGGGACAGAGAGGTACTTGCTGACCCCGAAAATTTCCAGACTGGCAGCGATCCCGGAAAATTCGGAAACAGTGGTCCCCAGATTGGCAATCAGNNGTCGGAAAGTCCGCGGCCGGTCACAGCTCCTGTCCGGGCGGAAATTTCCTGGGCAATAGCCAGCAGCACAGTACTGACCAGCATGGTAAAGATGAGGGCATAGCCGTATTTGGCCCCGGCGGCAGCATAGGTGGCGATGCCGCCGGCATCATTGTCGGCAAAGGCAGTAACGATGCCCGGGCCCATAATGGCCAGAAAGAGGGCGAGACGTCCTTTGGAGCTCATTC
>DDXI01000013.1 GCA_002347475.1 Peptococcaceae bacterium UBA2264 | reverse complement strand
GAAACAATGGCCGTAATCATGGTTGCCGGCAACCAAGCCCGGATTCCGGTCAGTATCCTGAAAGGAGTCCGCACCATGACGGCCAATATTGTTCTGGAAATGGGCTATGCGGCCGATTTGCACCGGCAGGCCTTGATTGCGACAGGCGTTATTCTCTTTCTGTTTATCCTAATAATTAATTTTTTGTTCAGTATCTTAAAAAAGAGGATGAATGAATAATGGCAAGACAAATTTCAATGATTCTGAAAGTACTTGTACTGACGGCCACTGTTATTACTTTTGGCTTGTTATTATTTCTGATCGGCTATATTCTAGTGATGGGTTTACCTCACCTGTCCCTGGCGCTGTTTGCCTGGCAGTATACATCGGCTAATGCTTCCATGCTGCCGTCCATAGTTAACACAGTCCTGATGACCCTCTTTTCTCTGTTGATCGCTCTTCCCTTTGGGTTATTTACTGCCATCTATCTTACCGAGTATGCCAGGCGGGGGAACAAGTTTGTGGAAGTTATTCGTCTGATGGCTGAAACACTGGCTGGTATACCTTCCATTGTCTATGGCTTGTTTGGTTTATTGTTTTTTGTCACCTATCTGGGTTGGGGATTCTCTATCCTGGCAGGCGGAGCAACCCTTTCAATCATGATTTTACCCCTGATTATGCGCACTGCTGAGGAGGCAATAAAGGCGGTGCCGGATAGTTACCGGGAAGCGAGCTTTGCCTTGGGTGCCGGACATTTGCGCACAATTGTCCGGATAGTTTTGCCTTCTGCTGTACCGGGGATTCTGGCCGGGATAATTCTGGCCATAGGCCGGATCGTCGGTGAAACGGCAGCCCTCATTTATACAGCCGGCACAGTAGCCAAGCTTCCGGAAAATTTGCTCTCATCGGGACGCACCCTTTCCGTTCATATGTACACCCTGTCCAGCGAGGGCTTTCACACGAATGAAGCTTATGCCACAGCTGTGGTTTTGTTGATTATTGTCCTGATTATCAACACCCTGTCAGCAATAATTGCCAGGAAGGTGACTAAAGGATGAACAAAGAAAAGTTTAAAATCAAGGGACTGGATCTCTACTATGGTGATTTTCAGGCTTTAAAAAACGTGAATATCGCTCTGCCGGAAAACAAAATTACAGCTTTTATCGGCCCCTCGGGCTGCGGTAAATCCACCATGCTAAAAACCTTGAATCGGATGAACGACCTGGTTGAGGATTGCCGTATCACGGGTGAGGTCTTACTTGATGGGGTCAATATCTATCAGGAAATGGATTTGAACCTGCTGCGCAAGCGGGTGGGGATGGTGTTTCAAAAACCAAACCCTTTTCCCATGAGTATTTATGATAATATTGCCTTTGGACCCCGGACTCATGGGATCCATGCCAAGGTTAAGCTGGATAAAATTGTGGAACAATCCTTGATTGATGCTGCGATTTGGGATGAGGTCAAAGATCGTTTGAAAGAAAGTGCCCTGAGTATTTCCGGCGGGCAGCAGCAACGGATCTGTATCGCCCGGGCTCTGGCTGTCCAGCCGGATGTTCTGCTGATGGATGAGGCAACCAGTGCTCTTGACCCGATTTCAACCTCCAAGATAGAAGATCTCATTCATAAACTGAAAAACAGTTATACTATAATTATGGTTACTCACAATATGCAGCAGGCCGCCCGGATCTCGGATAAAACAGCCTTTTTTCTGCTCGGTGAAATTGTGGAATATGAAGATACGGAAAAGTTGTTTTCGATACCTCAGGATAAAAGGACAGAGGATTATATTACAGGGAGGTTCGGCTGATGCGTAATAGTTTTGATACGCAACTGGAACAATTAAACACGCAGCTCATCCAGATGGGGGGGCTGGTTGAACTCACCATCAACAGCGCGGTCAAGGCGCTGATTGACCAGGATACAGAACAAGCGAAAAAAGCTATTTTGGCTGAGCAGGAAGTAGATCATAAGGAAAAAGAAATTGAAAGCCTGTGTTTAAAATTACTATTGCAGCAACAGCCGGTTGCTCGTGATTTGCGCCGTATTTCTGCGGCTTTGAAAATGATAACCGACATGGAACGGATCGGAGATCAAGCCGCCAGCATTTCAGAAATCGTTCTCTACCTGTCGGATGCTCCATATATAAAAAAACTGGAAACTATTCCTCAAATGGCAGTCGAAACCATTAAAATGGTGAATATGAGCATTGATGCCTATGTGAAAAATGATTTAGCTTTGGCCCAAGCGGTAGTTGCTGCCGATACCATTGTAGATGATATGTTTTTGTTGGTTAAGAGTGAGTTAATCGATCTTATTCATAAAGATGCGACAACCGGAAGTCAGGCTATGGATTTACTGATGGTGGCCAAGTATTTCGAGCGCATTGGTGACCATGCGGTGAATATAGCTGAGTGGGTGATCTATTCCATTACCGGAATCCACAAGAATATCGGGCCAGACATGGAGTAACCTGGAGATAATTAGGGGTAAGTATTTTAGAGGAGAAAGATATGATTTACTGTGTCGAGGATGATAACAATATCCGGGATTTGGTGGTTTATGCCCTGAAAACAGCCGGCTATGAGGCTCTGGGATTTCCCGATGGCGATAGATTCTACCAGGAGATGAAGAACAAGACACCCTCCCTGGTTTTACTGGATGTTATGCTGCCCGATGTAGATGGTTTTACTATTTTAAAACAATTAAAAAGCAGTGAGCAAACAAAAGATATGCCGGTAATTATGCTGACAGCTAAAGGGTCGGAATTCGATAAAGTACGAGGTCTGGACGAGGGGGCTGATGATTATGTAACCAAGCCTTTCGGTGTAATGGAACTCCTGTCCCGGGTAAAGGCAGTTCTGCGCAGAACAGGACCTGCATACGAAGAAAAAGAGATTGTAATCGACAATTTGATTCTGAATAAAAAAAGGCACGAAGTCATAGCAGATGGTCAGGAAATTAATCTGACTCTCAAGGAATTTGAGCTCCTGAATTATTTGATGGAGAACAGGGGCATCGTCCTGTCCAGAGACAAAATTCTGGAAAAAATATGGGGTTATGAATTTGAGAGAGAAACCCGTACTGTGGATGTCCACATCCGAAGGTTAAGACACAAACTGGGAGTATGTGGTGATAATATTCAAACAGTTCGCGGGTCAGGTTATCGAATCGGGGGTACCGAATGAGACGTAAGATTCTGAGCAGCATGATCCTTTTGGTTTTTGTGACTGTTTTACTCTCCACTTCACTGCTCACTCTGGTTATGTACCGGCAGTTATCTGAGGATATGCGCCGGGAAATGAATAATCAGGCAGTATATATTGCGGCAGGACTGGCAACAGAAGGCACCGTTTATCTGGCTGGCATTAAAGGTGAGCATGAAGACTCCCGGATTACCTTGATCGACAGTGCCGGAGAGGTGTTGTTTGATAACCGCATTGCTCTGAGTGAACTGGATAATCATAAAGACCGTCCGGAGGTGGCCGAGGCTCTGGCAACAGGCAGGGGGGAGGCTGTCCGGATGTCCGAGACAGTGGGCAGTCAAACTTATTATTTGGCCATAAGGCTGCCCGATGGTACGATTCTCCGCATAGCCAGCACTACTGGCAGTGTTCTGGCCGCACTTGCCAACAGCATTCCTATTCTGATACTGATTTTTACCGTAATCCTGGGTTTGGCTGTTTTCATGGCAAAATTTCAAACAAAAAGAATTGTAGCACCGATCAATAATCTGGATTTGGAAAATCCCACAGAAAATGAAACTTACGATGAACTTTCACCTTTACTTCTGCGGATCTATAACCAAAAGAATTGCATAGACAGACAGATAAAAGAACTGCAGCAAGGTAAGGAACAGTTTGAAAAAATTACAGAAAATATGGCGGAAGGACTCCTGATATTGGATGATACAGGTGGCGTTTTATCGGTCAATAAAAGTGCTCTTCTCTTCCTGAAAGCAAAAAGACCTGCTCAAATAGGCAGGCATTACTCGAATCTGAATCGCAGTATCTGGCTACAGAAGGTGGCGGAAACTGCCATAAAAGGACAGTCTGTTGAGGAGCTATTTACTTCCAATCTGAATCATTATCAATTGAGAGCCACTCCTATAATTGAGGATGGTGAGACAAAAGGTGTTATTATATTGATCCTGGACGTGACTGAAAAACAAAAGGCGGAAA
Source organism: Peptococcaceae bacterium UBA2264 (assembly GCA_002347475.1). Classification (GTDB taxonomy): domain Bacteria; phylum Bacillota; class Desulfitobacteriia; order Desulfitobacteriales; family Desulfitobacteriaceae; genus UBA2264. The sequence goes on along the minus strand of DDXI01000013.1, from coordinate 11,532 downwards.
TGATCCGGCGGGAGTTTTCAGCTAATGTATCTCATGAGTTAAAGACACCCCTGACCGCGATTTCGGGTTTTGCCGAGCTGTTGAAAAATAGTTTGGTTAAACGAGAGGATATTCCCATCTTTTCAGCAAAGATTTACGAGGAAGCCACCAGAATGATTCATCTGATTGAAGATGTAATACGTCTGTCTCAGTTAGATGAAAAAAAGGTGCCTCTGGCAATGGAAAAAATGAATTTACTGGAAATGGCCAAAAATGTGGGGGTCAGGCTTTTGCCGTTAGCAGATCAAAAGGGTGTTTTGGTTTCTGTGAAAGGTGATACGGCTTATATAAAGGGCGTTCCCCAATTAATTGACGAACTGATTACTAATTTATGTGACAATGCCATAAAATACAACCAGGCGCAGGGTACTGTTTCCATTGAAGTGACAGAAGGGAAAGAAGGGGTTCTCCTTTCGGTGGCAGATACAGGGATCGGCATACCTGTGGAAGATAAGGAACGGATTTTTGAGCGCTTCTACCGGGTTGATAAAAGTCGCTCGAAAGATACCGGTGGTACCGGTCTGGGTCTTTCCATCGTCAAGCATATTGCCAGCTATCACAATGCGAAAGTCGAAATAGAGAGCACTGTCGGAAAGGGGACAAAAATTTTTGTATCATTTCCAAAGCCTGCATAATTTACTCAGCGACATCGAACACTGGGGGATTTTTAACGAAACTTAAGGATACCGCTTGTTCCATGGTATAAAGGCCCTTGTCCTTGTCGGCCAGCCATTTGGCAGCATAGATGGCACCTTGCCCGAATGCGGCTCTGTTAAGTGATTCATGTACAATCCGAATGGTCTGATTGGGGAGTCCGAAGACGACTTCGTGTTTCCCGATTATCCCTCCTACCCGGATGGAATTCACATGTTGACTTTTATCCAGGCCCAGGTCTTCGGCAATCCTTAGTGCCGTACCGGAAACATCTTTTTTATCACGGAAATGTTCTTCGATGATTTCGATGTCTGCATGGGGTGCAATTCTTTGCAGCACCTTTGAAGCCTCGATTAGAAAATTTATTCCCAAGGTAATGTTAGGGGAATATAACACTGCGGTCTGCCGGCCCAGATCTTTCAATTGGTCCAGATGGATCCTATCATATTTGGAGATGGCCGACACGATGCGGGTTCCATACTGGGCCGCATTCTTATAATTCTCAATCGCGTTAGCCGATGAGAAGTCAATAATTACATCAACATAGTTATCTTGATAAAAAACCTCATAATCGATATTCATGATAGAATAAATCTCGCCTTCATCATGATCAAAGCCTAACAAACGGCTGGCGTATTCGCCTTCCTTGGTCGTTGATTTTCTTAGTATCCAGCATAATTCGCAATTTTCATCTTTAATAATTTCCTTGGCTACTACAAATCCGGTCTTGCCGAATCCGAACATCCCGATCCTCATTTTCAAGATGCATACCCTCCTTTTATTACCAGATGATGCTAATTCTTTTAACCATTCTTCCTGGTGTACAAGCGGATTCCACTTTTGGACAAAGAAAGTGGGCAGCCTCGTAAAAGACTACCCACCCCAGTAAGTCGATTTCTCATGACTGAGATACCATATCCTCCGGACTCAGGTAACTCCGTCCCGTAACCCGGCTTTCGCCAAGAATACTTTGACCGTCAGGAATATTTATTTGTTGATTATTATAGCATAGAAGCTTAAACCAGGCAAACATGTGCTGGTCAGATGATGCTGTTCTGCCTAAGGCCTTCCTGAAAAATGTAACCATAGTGTGCCTCCTTTCCAAGGATAAAAAGATAATCGATAAATATATTGTAACATCAGATGACCTTTGGTTACATTTTAAAGTTGAATCATATCATTAAAACTAACTTTTGATGGTTTTCTAGTAGAATTAAATTAGATAAATCATTAGAAATTTCAGGGATTCTGGATAAAATGTCGAGTGATCGCCAGCTATTGAAGCAGTAAAAAGTGTATTGACCTAAATATAATAATTTGATATAATTTTAAATAATATTAGAATTAGATTATTAATTATTTAAACTACACATTAATTCTCGAGGAAGATAACGTAAATTAAATATGTTTATTTGCGGTTGAAATGTAAAACCATTTCAAGAGAAGAAGGCTCTAGGGTGGGAGGCTATTTTGTTAAAGTTAGCTTCTTACCCTATATCATTTTTTAAAGGCAACAAAATTACAAATTGAATAGTTATTAACGCTGAATCCATAAAGGAGCGGGAAAACCAAACAATTGGGGTGAATCCAGAGCAGATGCTCTGGTAGGGTTAAGCTCTTTCGACCCGAATCCGTCAGCTAATCTCGTAAGCGTTGGAAGAGAAGGTGATTGATATGCTTAATTGTACCTTTTATTAGAGTACACTTTTTTGGCATACGCTGCAGAAACTTCTCTGCAGCATTTTTTTGTGGGATCGTTACAGTTTCTGCGGTTTGTTGAAGGAAAAACGGTTATATTGAAATGAATGATATCTATAATTCGAAAAGTATTGACTTATTTTCGGGAAAATGACAGTAACTTGTTTAAGCAACAGCGTCTGAAGTATATCAAACCTGAGGAAGACCCCAGATCAGTAAGAGAAAAGGAGAATTGAATGAATAAGAAGAGAAGCTTTAGAAATATACCCTTATGGAAAAATGTCACAAAAGAACAATGGCAGGATTGGAACTGGCAGATGGCCAACAGAATTACAACAATAGATCAACTGGAATTGACAGTTAACCTTACTCAGAACGAGCGGGAAGGTGTCAAAGCAAGCCTGAAAAAATTGCGCATGTCAATAACACCTTATTATGCAACTCTCATGGATCCAGATGATTATAATTGCCCAGTCAGGAGACAGGGTATTCCTACGCTGCAAGAAACCAAAGTATCAAAATATGACAGCAGAGATCCGCTGCATGAAACCGCAGACTCTCCTGTACCCGGGCTTACCCACAGGTATCCTGACAGAGTGCTGTTGCTGGTTACCGATCAGTGTTCCATGTACTGTCGTCACTGTACAAGAAGACGTTTTGCCGGGCAAAGAGACAAGGCGCTTTCCTTGCATAACATCCGTTTGGCAATTGATTATATTAGAGCGCACGAAGAGGTCAGAGATGTCCTGTTATCAGGAGGAGATGCCTTATGCCTTTCGGATGAAAGGCTGGAAACTATCATAAAGGGCATACGGGATATTAAACATGTGGAAATCATCAGGATCGGGACAAGGACGCCTGTGGTTATGCCACAAAGAATTACCCCGAAACTTTGTGCGATGCTGAAGAAATATCATCCTATTTGGCTTAACACTCATTTCAACCATCCTAAAGAAATGACAGAGGAAGCAATAAAAGCCTGTGCCATGTTGGCTGATGCAGGAGTTCCATTGGGTAACCAATCGGTGCTTCTGAAAGGAATAAATGACTGCCCCTATGTTATGCGCAGACTTGTTCAGGAACTTGTGAGAACCAGAATCAGACCTTATTATCTGTATCAGTGCGATCTTTCGGAAGGGATCGAACATTTCAGAACCTCGGTTGGCGTTGGCATTGAAATCATGGAAATGCTGCAGGGGCATACATCCGGTCTGGCTGTACCTACCTTTGTGATAGATGCACCGGGTGGGGGTGGGAAGATCCCTGTGAACCCGCAATACCTGATTTCGTATTCTGCGGAAAAAGTCATCCTCAGAAATTTCGAAGGAGTAATCTGCACGTATAACGAGCCGGAAAACAAAACGCACCAATGCCATGAATGCGGCTTATGTGGCAAGTTCAAGAAGAAAGAATACCGGGGATTAGAAAAGCTTTATAGGAACACAAGGACTTGCCTGATACCGAAGAGCAATGTCAGATTAAAAATAAGAGAGGAGTATCAGGAGGATGATGCAAAACAAATGGCAAAATAACTTTTATACAACTTATAAAGGTGTAAATTTGTATATAGACTATACTAGTGAGAGACTTAAAATACTCAATTTTTCGTGTTTGTCAGAGAATACAATCTGGGATATAATAAAATATGCTAAACAAGAAAAATTAGGGAAAATTATTATTAACTGCCGCATACAATTTCTGGATTACTTTCTGGCCTGCGGTTTTGTTATTGAAGGAATTATCAAGGGCTATTTTCTGGGGGAAGATGCAACATGCATGGCTTTTTTCATAGATGAAAAAAGAAAAAAATCAGCAATGGAAGAAGAGCAGAATCGGATAATTGACTTTTGTTTGGGTAATGCTAATAGTTTTGCTCTAATAGGAAACCGGAGCTATACGATAAGAAGGGCTGTAAAAAATGATATTCCCCAAATGATTGAGCTTTTTTCAATAGTATTTGAGACATATCCGTCACCGGTGTTTTGCAGCAATTACCTTCAAAATATTATGCAGGAGCAAGTATTATTCAAAGTGGCAGAAGAACAAGGGAAAATTATCAGCATTGCTTCTGCACATAGGGATAAAATAAATTTGAATGCGGAAATAACTGATTGCGCAACTTATTCTGAGTATAGGGGCAGAAATATTATATCGGAAATTATTTACAGTCTGGAAGCAGATTTGAAAACTGACGGCTTTATTACGGCTTACAGTCTCTCAAGAGCTAAAAACATCGGAATCAATAAAACTTTAAATAAATTAGGGTATAAATACAGTGGGAGGCTGTTAAACAACTGTCATATCAGTGGTGGTTATGAAGATATGAATGTATGGGTTAAAGATTTGGGTAAAGATATTCAAAATCACTAGTCTAGCATAAAGTTTTAGAGAAATTGACAAGTAAAGAACACTAGCGTTGCATTAAACTAATGTTGCTAATAACAAGCATACTCGTAATTATCTTATTTATGCATATATGGTGTATACAGGAATCCGGTTCTTTTCTTTTCAGTGAAACAAGCAGCGTAATTAAGGTAGTTATTTCCCACACTTAACCATATGTACAGGGTTAATCTGGAGTATCACAGGATCAATCGTCATGTCGTAAAGCAACTCAGTATCTCCAGTCATAACTTGTTTTTCCGTAAGTCGGTAGATCTCGTCGTGTTTCAGCCTTCTTCGACAATAAAAACATTGATGACATCAGGAGTATTATCGATCAAGGAATCCATTCGTGTTCTATCCGCTTTATTGGCGGTTGTTATTATGGCTCCAGCCGGCAGCGGATTGTCAGTAAACCTCAGACCAAGGTGAAGTTTAACCCCGCTTTTTGTCCTTCTAAAGAATTCGTTTATAGTATAGTACTAAGATATTGTTTGAAACAAGGGAGGGTTAATATTATGTACAAAATTGTAAAGGATTTTCCGAATGAAATAATTTTCCAAGAAGGAGAGCCTTGTATTTCTTTATATCAATTAACTCATAGATATTCGCCGGAGAATCAGAAAGATATTACAGTGTTTAAAAATTTAATCCGAGAAATTGAGGAGTCACTGAAACAAAAGTATAAAAAAGCAGACATAAGTTCGATTTTGAAACCGCTTTACGAATTAAAAGATGATAGGGATTTTTGGAATAAAACCTTGAACGGAGTGGCTGTTCTTGCAAACCAAAACGGATGTATAGTATATGTGCTTAACAGATCAGTTGAAAACCTGGCCATTGCTTCAGGCAGCTTTCATATTAAACCTCTTATCAGATATTTTCAGTCTGCAGAAAAATATCACTTGCTGGGTTTAAGTGGCAGTAGATTCTCTTTGTTTGAGGGTAATAGGTATGGGGTAGAGGAAATTGAAATTGGCCCTGAAATAGCCAGGACCGCAGAAGAAGTTCTGGGTGATAATCATACTGAGGCTTTTTTAACACATGGATCTTATGGAGGAACAGCAGGGCACGCCATTTTTCATGGTCAAGGTGGGAAAAAGGATGAGGTAGATAAAGATATAGAAAAGTATTTCAGATATGTGGATAAAGTTGTGTTAGAGAATTATTCAAAATCAGCTAAGTTGCCGCTTATCCTGGTTTCATTAGCAGAGCATCAAGGCATATTTAATAAAATAAGCAATAATCCATATTTAATGAAAGAGCGTATAGAAGCATCGTACGATTCCTTAAATTTGAATGAATTAAAAGAATATGCTTGGGATATTATCGAACCTGTTTATTTAGAAAAGACAAATAAATTAATAGACTTATATAATAATGCAAAAGCTAATTTTGGGGGCTCTGATGATTTAGAATTGGTTGGAAGTGCTGTTTACGAAAAAAGAGTAAAAACAATTATAGTGGAAGCTGATAAGATATTACCGGGGAAATTTGATGGCAGTACGGGCAAAATAGAATATGGTAATTTAGACAAGCTGGATTATGGTGATGTCGTTAACAGTTTGGTTATATCAGTATTGAGAGATAAAGGTGAGGTAGTAGTGCTCCCAAAAGAAAGGATGCCAAGTGATACCGGGGTTGCTGCTATATACAGGTTCTGATAATATGATTTGCGAATATTAGAGAAGCCCAACTTGAAATGACTAAAGAGAGTAAAATAATAAATGGAAGCTTTTAAAAGTAAGCGTCTAATAATTCGGTGTATGGCAACTTCCCTAAAACTGTGGGCGGTAAAACTCATCGAACTTGGCCTAGTCCACATAAGTGCGATCAAAAAATTGATGACATCAGGAGTATTATCGATCAAGGAATCCATTTGTGTTCTATCCGCTTTATTGGCGGTTGTTATTATGGCTCCAGCCGGCAGCGGTTTGTCAGTAAACCTCAGACCAAGGTGAAGTTTAACCCCGCTTTTTGTCCTTCTAAACTTAGCCCACTTATACTGAGATAAACTAAGAGAAATAGTTCTGGAATCAATCAGGTTTAAGCGGCCTATGTTTTGGCGAACAGTTTCGTAGCCCGTTTTGTAATCTTTATACAACGCCAGTGAGTAAAGAATATAAAGCATAATAGCGATATCTAGAAAAAATTAATAATAATATTGAATAACAGCCTTTTTACCTATATTTATGCATAAAAAAACCTTATAATTTAGAAGTGAAGTAGTTCTTGTCCAAATCTAAGAATTAGATATTAAAACGTGGATAAGAACTACCTCTTTGATTGGAGGTTGCTTTCCACAGGCTGCGAAAAACTAGTTGTCTGTTAGTATCATAAAAGGTTATATGAACAAGTTGGAGATGGTATTTTATTCCTGTTTGATAATTGTTAAATTTTTAACGCAAGGTTAGTGAACTGAAATGCAGGGGATAATTTATAAAATTGTAATTTTAGAGGAGCCTGTCAATAAGGGTTTCTTTTTTGTGTGTAAGAAGGGAAAAAGCAGTTTATTGAAGTATGTAATGATGGATATAGGAATTTTGTAAGTCATTTATGTGATTATTATTTTTTTGTGACATATGTGTTTATCATAATAAAAATAAGCATTACCATTGCTGCGGTTTGTAATTTGTTTTCCAACTCTGAAACTGTACAAGGATTGGGGGCATATCTGAAATGAGTTATTTGTTATTAGGTATTGGATTACTGCTGCTGGTAAAAGGAGCAGATATTCTGGTGGGGTCTGCTTCTAAAATTGCGAAGATTTTAAAAATACAACCCTTTATCATTGGCCTTTTTATCGTTGCTCTGGGTACCAGCGCCCCGGAAGCTGCAATTGGCGTGCTTTCGGGAATTCAAGGTACAAATTTAATTACGCTGGGAGATGTAATCGGAAGCAGTATTATCAACATTGCTGTAGTCATTGCGATCACGGCAATGGTTTTCCCCCTCAAAGTTGATTCGCTGGTACCCAGAAGAGAAATCCCGATTTCTATCTTTATCCAGATCTCTTTAATCATCATGTTATTTACAAATTATATGTTGTCGAGGATGGAGGCTGGTTTGCTGCTGGGCGGTTTTACTGTTTTCCTGGGCTATATTATTTCGAAATCAAAGCAACTTGCAGATAAAGAAAAGCCGGATACTCCATTTGAAAAGGAGGTCTTCGAGTATCTTGAAGATCAGGAGGTGCTTTCAGGGGATAAAACAGAAGAGAAAAATGAATCCATGTTAAAGCTGATGCTCCTGCTTCTTCTTGGCTTCGCTGGATTGATTGTTGGGGCTACTCTGTCAGTCAACAGCGCTGTTCAAATCGCCCACTCCCTGGGTTTAAGCGAACAGTTCATTGGGCTGACCATTGTAGCCTTTGGCACGTCTCTTCCGGAACTTGTTACCTGTCTGATCGCTGTTTTTAAAAGGGAGGAGGATATTGCAATTGGAAATATTATTGGGAGCAATATCTTCAACGTATTATTTGTTCTGGGGCTGAGTGCACTGCTGCATCCGATTTCGATCACACCTGACGTTTTCTTCGACGTTTTTTCCATGGTAGCTGTATCTGTGCTCCTGTTTATTCCAACATTCTTCTTTGGAAGAATATCGAGGATGTGGGGCTTTGTTTTTTTGACAGCTTATATTCTGTACCTGGCTATTAAATTAAACGGGCTTGGCTGATAATCCTGATACAATATTAGGACATTAGGACACCAGGAATTATTGATCAAAGCAAATTGATGATTTTTACCTTGATTCAGATGGAATTAGTCTGAATAGTTATTTTGACAAATATATGTCCATGGAGTGTAATTAATTGTAAAGGAGAAAGAGGCATGATAATGAGGCTCATGAAGCTTAATCGGAATTCACACCGTGGCATGGCTCCTGAAGCTCGGGCCAGAGCGCTCCAGAGAATTATTGACCCCTCTCAACCTTCGGGCTCATACTATCTCCTGGTGTGCTTATCAGCTATTATTGCCACCCTGGGTTTGTTGGCTAATAGCACTGCCGTGGTGATCGGGGCCATGCTGGTTGCACCATTAATGGGGCCTATTTTTGGGATTGCTCTGAGCCTTACCACTGGCAATCGCCGCCTACTAAAGATTGCTCTCTTGTCGGAGGCAGCCGGTATTATCCTGTCTGTCAGCTTGGCTGCCCTGATTGGCCTGATTCCCCTGCACCCGGATTTTGGATCAGAGATCCTGGCCCGCACCCAACCCACTATTTATGACGTGCTTATAGCCCTGGCATCAGGTTTAGCGGGTGCCTATGCCTTAGTCGATGAGAAAATTAGTCCTGCATTGCCGGGGGTTGCCATTGCTACCGCGCTGGTTCCACCTCTGGCTGCCTGTGGCTTAAACATAGCAGCCGGAAATTGGATTCTGGCTGGCGGGGCTTTTTTGCTCTTCCTGGTTAATCTTATTGCGATTGAATTTGCGGCTGCCAGTATATTTATGTGGCTTGGACTAGTTGAATTACCTCATGCTGGTAACGGTTCTTTCCTGAAAGCCGTAGTACGTCACCTGGGAATCAGTTTTCTTATCTTGTTATTAGCCACAACCTTCATGACCCGGACCTTGATTACCATAATAGGGGAAAGCAGGCTGGACAAAGAAATTCGGGATGTGCTGACAGAACATCTGACTACTTATGCCGGGGCGCGGCTGTCGGATGTTAAATACAGCCAGACAGACAGCAGGCTGGAGGTGAGAGCAGTGGTAATAACTCCTCTGGAATTTGATCCTGCCCGAGTAGAAAATCTGGAAGAGGCTTTGCGAGTTGAGGTGAATCCCAATACCCAGTTGATCATTCGTTCCCTGATATCAAAGGACTCGGATCGTAACGGACCAGTTTTTATTAGTGCTGAAGAACTCAATCGCCAGAGTCAGGTTGATCAGGAAACTAATTTCCTGAATCAGGTGTCCCTGGTTCTCGGCGAGCAAATTAAAAACGTAAGCGGAGCTCAGATAATCGATATAGCCAAGGATACAATAGACGGAATCCCTTTGATAACTGCCAGTGTTAGAACGCCTCAGGCAATTACTCCGGTGGAGGTGCAAAGCATCCAGCAGCATCTGAATGACGAGGTTGACAGCTCCATCAAGCTGATCGTACGGTCAATCCTGACCAAGGATGCCGATTCAACTCACTTCCTTAAAACTACTACAGATGTGGCTGCTGCGCTTCAAGGCGAGGATTTGGATTTATACAAGTTTCTGCTAAATGAAACTACTAACTATTTATCCCGGAAAATAGCAGGGGCTACGATAGTCGGTTTGAGTTTTGAGCAAATCGATAACGTGGTGCATGTTTACACATCTGTAAATACTCCAATTACTCTTGAACCGGGAATGGTTGCTGAACTTCAAAACCAGCTGCAGGCTAACGTTGATTCCCGGATAAGGCTAACCATCAGATCAATAGTCGGTGGCATAGCTACTGCTGATTCCTATATCAAAGCAACGGACAATGATGCATGGTAGTATAAATTATGGTTCAATGCAATCAGATATATTAGCGTTTCGGACATGTTTGTTATAAAAGATTCAAAAGTGAAAATCTTGAAAGGTTTTGATTAAATGCCGATGGGAAAAAATATAAAAGTTGGAATTGGTTTTGCAACAGGAAGAAAACACTTTCAAAAGGTGCTGAGAAGTTACATACATAATTGGAAAGAATCCGGCTTGGTGGATAACAATAATATACTATTAAATATTTTTGTAGCATATGATCTAACTTATAATAAAACTAATAAAAAGGATTACATCAATATGCACCCGGAATTAGCCAAGAATATTGATGGTGCTATATTTATTGGAAAAAGCGATATTAACCAGGAAATTCAGCATTTGATTGAAAAGAATATTATCAATCTTGCAGAAGCACGCATGATTTTTGGCAAAGGCTATGCATCTCAACGTAACGCTGTGCTTTACAGTGCCATAAAGAATGATATGGATTATTTGATTTTCCTTGACGATGATGAATACCCTGTAGCGGTAACAAATACTCATAAGAACGCGGTTTGGGGAGGTCAACATGTTCTTTCAACCCATATTAAGTTTATTGGCCAAACAGACTTTACTCATGGATATCACTGCGGTTATATATCACCCATCCCATTTGTGGAATATAATGATACGATGACAGAAACAGACTTTCGTTCTTTCATCGAGGCTATAAGTAACGACATTCTTAACTGGGATAATATAAAAACAATAATGAGCAATGGTGGAGTAACCTATGCGGATACTAATATTTTAACCAGCAATAATCCAATAGAGGTTAAAGAAATTAATCATGCTAAATTTATTTCCGGTGCGAATCTGGGTATTAACCTTACCGATCCTCGGCGTATTTTCCCATTTTACAACCCTGTGGGAGCGAGAGGAGAGGATACTTTTTTAAGCACTTGCTTAAGTCAGAGAAAGGTTACGAATACCTTGTTATACATTCCATGATGGTTTTTCTACCTATAATCATCTGTTAGAGGGAGTGCTGCCAATACAATTGAAGTTTATTAAAGCCGATAATAAACAAATTATCGATCGCTTTTACAAAGCCTGCCTGGGATGGATTCGATACAAACCATTGCTGCTTTATATCACACAGCCTGATTTGTATGTGGAAAAAATAGAAGAGATGCGGCAACAACTTAAAGAGGTTTTGCCTAAGATATGCGTTTATTTTGGGCAACCTGATTTTATTAACGTCTTGGCTGAATTGGAGAAATACAATAAAAATGTGAAAAAGCATTAT
>DDXI01000078.1 GCA_002347475.1 Peptococcaceae bacterium UBA2264 | reverse complement strand
TGATCAGTAAAAAGAGTGCGACAAGTTGGGATAAGATCCCTGAAGTATGCTTTTGAAAATTATCAAAAATTTGGCTTAGGCAAAAAAGACCGAAATTAAGAACTTTCGGTCATTTCCTTCAAGCTTTCCCTTACAAGTGGCTCATCTTTCAGGCTGGTGAGTACAACCAGATAGTCCTCTGCTTGAATTCTAGTCTCGCCGCTGGGGGTAATATCCTTGCCATGGCGGCGTATTGCAATCACGAGAGTACCTGGAGGAAGGGATAGATCCTTTACGCAACGATTTTCAATCCTGGAGCCATAATGGACAACCATTTCGATAGTTATTTTTCTAAAGGCATCATGCTTGTCATATTCAACCTTATTATCGTTTAGCTGTATTTCCAACAATGACTCATAGACAGGAGTACTATTCAATAAATCGGCAGTGACGTAAGCGACAATGGAGACAAGGGTTAGAGGCAACAAGTGACTGAAGGATCCGGTCATTTCTGTTAACAGGATGATGCCTGTAATCGGTGCTCGGACGATAGCCGTAAATAAGCCGGTCATGGCCAAAGCAACAAAATTATAAAATAAGTCGGGATCGATTCCCATCGTAATAATAGCTGCATTACCGAAGAACCCGCCAATTAATGAACCGATAACCAAAAGCGGGAAAAAGATACCGCCCGGCGCCCCGGAACCAAAGCTGATCATGGAAAACAAGAATTTGAACAAGAGCACGAGAAGTAACCATTGCATACTTTTGCTTAAACTCAATGCTTCAATAATATGATCACCACCGCCTAATACAATGGGAAAGGTAAGTCCCAAGATACCGGCAACAAGGAAGGGAATAATAGATTTCAAATATCTGTTAAAAGAAGATATTTTCTTGTAAACTGCCATGGTTTTAATCAAGATGTAGTTATAAAATGCGCCGGAGATACCAACGATTAACCCGAGTATAAAGATAAGCCAGTATTGACTGAGGGGCATAGTTTCATGTAAGGCAAAATCAAAAACAGGTTCCATTCCCAAGAACATTTGGGAAAGAAAGTCCGCAGTTACCGCCGAGGTGATGGTGGCTAGCAAAACAATCGGAGAAAAATACTTGAATACTTCTTCGAGGGCAAACATAACGCCAGAGAGAGGAGCGTTGAATGCCACAGCTAAACCTGCACTGGCGCCGCTGGCTATTAATATTTTTTTTTCAGTTCTGGTTGCAGCCAAGCGGTTGCCGAGTCCATGAGCAGTTGTTGCACCAAGTTGGATGCAGGGACCTTCACGGCCTAATGACAGGCCGGCTAATATTGAAACAGTTCCACCAAGAAATTTTGCAAACAGTGTAGAAATCCAAGGGTTTTTAAAATATCCCTTGAGTTGTCCTTTTACCTGGGGAATTCCACTACCGCTGATCATAGGGTATTTATTGACTAATAGACCAATTGACCATCCGAGAATGCCTAGAATAAGGAAAAGTGGAAAAATCAGAATACGATGATGTACTATATAGGAATAAATAAAGCGGCTTAAATCTTCGGCATTAGTCAGGGCCAAACGATACAGAACTGCTACAACACTGACACTCACTCCTATTAAAATGCTCTTATAGATGATATGTAGTTTTCTAAGGTGGGTATGAATAGCCCTATGATAATCATTTATTATTTTCATGGTTATAATCCTTACTCGTAATTTTTACACCTGCCAGGCAAACTTCCTCTGGCTTTGGTGATGTTGGAGATGTATTATCTAGATAAACGATGGCAAGCAGATGCTAAGCCGTGATGAAGATGCTCCTGCTAATGAGGAAGAGCAGATGTTGATTAACAGCTTGATTTGGTACCGGATACTTATAAGAAAGTATGTGTGTTCATGCAGCGATTGAAAATCAGAATAATCAATTGGGTCGTGATTCTTCTAGTCCTCGCGGGAGTGAGTGGCGGAGTTTGGTGGTCATGGGCAATCCAACCCTTTTCGAACCAGAATACATCAGAAATGATTGCGATCACTGCGGGAATGACGGCAAATCAAGTTGGAGGAGAATTAGAACGCAGGCATTTGATACGCAGTGCCCAGGTTTTTAGTATTTTAGCGGTTCTGCTTCAGGCTGATACTAAACTTAGTGCGGGCGAATATTTGCTTTCGGCTCAAATGAGTCCCCAGGAGATGCTTCAGAAACTAGTCTCTGGACCGGAAACAGAGATTATTCTTTTGACCATTCCCGAAGGGTATACGACCGACCAGATTGTAAATATTTTAATTCAAAAAGGAATCGGAACAAAAGAAGACTTTCAAAGGGTTCTGGCTGCTGATTATTTTGATTATTCCTTTTTACAAGGGATTCCGCAGGATATTTATCGTTTGGATGGTTTTTTGTTTCCAGATACCTACTTTTTGGATCAAAAGATTACTCCTCATGAGGCCATCGATTTGATGCTCCAAAGATTTCAAAATGAACTCACCGCAGAAGTCCAAACTCAACTTCAAGGGATGAATTTATCCATTCGGGATTGGGTTAATTTGGCTTCTCTTGTTGAAAAAGAAGCGGTACAAGAAACAGATCGGTCGATTATCGTGAGCGTCTTGCTGAACCGACTAGATCGTAATATGCCCCTCCAGGTTGATGCGACCATCCAATATATTTTGGGTACTCCCAAAGCGAAGCTTTATAATAAAGATTTACAGATTAACTCACCCTATAATACCTATCTCCATAATGGGTTACCGCCTGGCCCCATTGCCAGTCCGGGGCACGCTTCCCTTGAGGCGGTTCTTAAGCCGGAGAAGACAGCTTATCTCTATTACTTGGCTAAACCGGACGGCTACCATGTCTTTGCTAATACCTTTGAGGAGCATTTGCAAAATCAGAAAAAGTATCAGTAGGCTCATGGGGAGATCAGCCAGTTAAAAAGGGAAACAGATTAACGACAGCAATTCGGTATTAAAAGGCTGTCGTTTAATTATTCCGAGTTTCACTTTGAAATTGAATTGGAAAAAATAAAATCAAATTATTCGTATTTACGTGATATAATATTGTCGGAATATTCAATAAATATGTGGTCGGTGAATGCGAGGGCACATATATACATAATTTTTGAACATAGCAATTCGCCTGCCGACCAAATAAGGTTGGTTTTTGTGTTTATTTGCAGGGTGTACACTTTAAGTGGAAAGAAAACGAAGGAGGATTAGACTATGAAAAAGAACTTGCTCAGATCTGGTTTAGTCTTGATGCTGATGGTCGGTTTGTTGACCTGTTCATTTTTTACTACGGAGCCGGTAGCCTTGGCTACAGACGAAATCCAGTGGTCGAAAAATGCTATTACCGTTCAGGGTACATCCAGCATCACAGTTACCCCAACCATTGCTGATATGAATATCGGCGTAACCACTTTCCACAAAGATGCTGTCATTGCCCAAAGTGATAATGCCAAAAAAATGGATCTGGTTTACGAAGCATTGGCCAGTCTGGGGATTGGCAAAGATAAAATTAAAACCATAGCTTACAATATCAACCCCCGTTATGAGTACAAGGATAATAGCAGCACACTGACTGGTTATGATGTCACCAATGGGATTCAGGTAACGGTTATGGACTTGACCAAGGTTAGCCAGGTTCTGGATATGACCGTAAAACAGGGTATTAACCAGGCGAATTCTATTTCTTTCGGCATCACTGACCAAGAAAGAGATGCATTTTACCTTCAGGCTCTGGCTAAAGCAGTAGCCAATGCTGAGGCAAAAGCTAAGGCCTTGGCTGCTGCTGTTGGTGTAACTGTGACCAAACCGGCCCAGATCACCGAGGGTACGTCGGGTTATATGGTTCCTGCTGGTTATGGCATTGCGGATACGGTTAAAGCAGAAAACGTTGCTACCCCCATTTCCGGCGGGGAGTTAGAAGTGGAAGCCAATGTCACGGTGATCTATAACTACTAGTTTGTCATTGCTTAAACTGTTGGCAGGTTCATTTAACTATATGCCAATAAGATTTACAAACTCTTCAATCGGGCGCCGGGTTGTCAGATATTTGTTTTGAATATTGTCGGGATCACCGTAGCCAAGAGCTATGCCGATGGCAATATTGAGGTAATCCGGTATCTGCAGTTCCTGACAGATGATTTCCGGATAACCTGCAAACAGAATCGCTGGAATTGTGTTGAGTCCATAATGTTGAGCGGCCAGCATCAGGCTCTGCGAAACCAAACCCATGTCAAAGAGTGACCATGGGGATAATCCTTGATCCAGACAGGCAAAAATCACAACTGGGGCATCAAAAAAGCGGAAATTATTCTTATAAATTTCATTGCGTCCCTCTTTATTTTCCCGCTCAATTCCCATTGCTGCAAAACGTTCCGCGCCCAGGGCAAAGATGCGTTTTTTATGCTCCTCCGGCCAGGATTGGGGGACAGGAATATCCGGATTTGGAGATATCCCTTTCTCCAGGTTTTCCAAATACCTTTCACGCAGGCGCACTAAAGGCTCGCCGGCAGCGACATAGAATTCCCAAGGTTGGGTATTGGCCCACGAAGGCGCATTATTCGCGGCCTCCAATACTTTAAGAATGGTCTCGCGGTCTACAGCCTTTGGTTTGTAGGCCCTGGTGCAGTGACGTTCTTGCAATGCTTCCAAGACATTCATTTGATCGTTCCTCCTTGTTTTTTATTCCACCATTCCTCCCCATTCCACCACAGTGAAGCCGTTGCGGCTGATCTTTTCA
The DNA here is from genome assembly GCA_002347475.1 of Peptococcaceae bacterium UBA2264. Taxonomy (GTDB): domain Bacteria; phylum Bacillota; class Desulfitobacteriia; order Desulfitobacteriales; family Desulfitobacteriaceae; genus UBA2264. Next base: position 21,446 of record DDXI01000078.1, on the reverse strand, counting down.
GTTGAACCGGGTTCCAGGATTTCCTGGCCGCTTGTCTCAGCAAAATAGAACCAGATCCTGTGCAGAGATTGGGGCTGAGGCTCAATGTTCAGCGGCATAGCCTGGTCGATGATGAAGGTTTCCTGAGGATAGGCCAGATAGTCTTTGTTTCTATCCAATTTAACTGTCCAGAATGCGATAAAATCAGCTTTTTCCTGGTCATTAAAACCATACAGATCCAGAATTTTTTCCAGATCAACGCCTCTCCTGGCTGAGCGAACGATCCAGGCTACATTTTTTTGGAAAAATCCCCGTTTAATATTAGCTTCATAGAACAGAAAGTCGTAAAGCCCGTTGATTCTGCCATTGGGAGCTGCCTGAACCTGCCAGCCGCTCTCTGCTGCATAACTGGGAATCGAAGCGGTTAGATTCTGCGCCTGGGAGAAAGAAACTTTTAGCAGGAAAAGGGTAGTCGGGTAAAGATAAATATTAGGTTTGAGTACAGGGATACCCAGGGCAAAAGGATCTGGCAGGGGTCTGTTGGTATTTCCTATTCTGGTAAAACCGCTGTCTTTTTGACCGGAAAATTCGGAGCCATTGCGGATAATCCAATTAGTCGTCTTGGGACCGCCGTTCTGACCGGTACTCAGGCCCAGGGAATTACGGAGCATATTAGTGGCTGCATCATTTTGGCTGTCCATACTCTTATCTTTTTGGGTCGCGGCCTGGTCTTTTAGTTCCTGGATATGCTTCTTGATATCATCCCAGGATTTGCCTTCAGCCAGCATTTTTTCGATCATTTCCTTGAAATTGCCCAGCTGCTCAACATCACTTTTTTTGAACCACTCCGGATCGGTGGCCCTGATATATTCCAGGTAGTTATAATAGGCACTGCGGATATCCCGGGACCGTCCTGATTGAGTCCAGCCGTCAAAGAAACCGCGGGTATCTTTGGTTAAGGCGTCGATTTCCCCGATCAGGGTGTCGAATTCGTTTTGTTTGACCACATCGTTGCCTTTATTCATGATATCTTCCAGGCTGAATTCTTTGCTGACATCGGATAAAGGCCAGGTTCTGTCTTTGAGGGTGATGTTGATTTTCTCGCCGGCAGCCAGCCGGAGCAGTTCGGCAGTTGTCAGGTTGGGCCAATCGGGATCTTTCATGCTCTGCCAAGCGGTGAAGGCTTCCTGGATTTTATTGTATTCCTCCCAGGTCATCAGGTTACCGCTGGGACCAGGAATCAGGTGGCCATTTTCATCAAAGGCCACATACTTGTTGTCCCCGGTATTGAAAATCCGGAGATTCTTGTCATGCTGCTGCAGAGGTGTTCTTTCCATGTCGAGAATCCCGTTATTCTCCATATCCTGCTGGTAGATGGAACCGCCGGTGACATGAACGGAATTTTCGCCGCCGTGAGCATAATTCCAGGCATTTCTGGCAGCCGCACTGCCCAGACCGCAGGCTTCACCATAGGCCTCCATGATCTGACCCACAATTTTTAAAGGAGTGGGTGATTCCCCCAGGGCTTCTCCTATCTCTTTTAAAGCATCGCCGGTGACGGCCAGTGCTCCCAAGAGATTTTGGGCGGCTTCCGGGGCTTCCGGATTACTGGCCTTGGCTTCATAATACTTATTATAATAATCATAGGCTTTCTGGACTTTTTCGGCATAGCTGCTAAGCTTTTCTTCGTAATATTCGGAACCCCGCTCGTACAGATCCCTGGCTTTATCCCACTTGTCGGCTCCGATGGTTTCCTTGACTATCTCTTCGGCTCTGGCCTGGATTTGTTCCTCATTTTCTTCGTATTGGCTGCCCAACTCTTCTTTAGCTCTTTCCAGGGCAGCTTCTTTAAGCTGTTCGATTTTTTTGGCTTCTTCGGCTTCCTGAGTCAGTCTTTGCTGGTAATTTTTCATTTCCTCCATCTGTTTTTTGGTCAGAGCCTGTTCCACGGCATTGATCCTTTCCGGAGGATAATACTGCCCTTCCTGCTTGGCTTTAATGATCAAGCGCATTTCAGCGGCCAGTTCCTGAGCAGACATATGCTGCAGTTCATAAAATAAAGGGGATTCCTGATAGCCGGCACTGCCCAGGGTGACAGTAGGCTGGGCGGAAAATAGCATCAGGAAAACCGTAACAAGAAGCATAAGACCTGTATGCTTGTGTGAATATTTCATCTTGATTTGACCCCCTCCTGTAATCAAATAGAGCCGGACAGATTAATTACATCTGATCGATTTCCTTGCTCAGCTCCCGCAGACTGGCACTTATGTCGTTTTTTTCGCTTTCTGTAGCAGCCAGGGAGAGGGCATTTTTATATTCATAAAGAGCGTCACTGTAAGAAAGAGCCTGGCGGTAGGCTGTTCCCAGTTTATAGTGGACCTCTGCGACTGCCGGATTTTCCCGGCTAGCCAGTTGGTAATAATGGATAGTGCGCAGCAGGTCTCCTTCCTGGCTGCTGATATCTCCCAGGGCGATATAGGCTTGAAAGAAGTGGGGATCATAGAGCAGCAGGGTCTGGCTTTCCTTACGGGCATTGGTCCAGTCTTTTTTGGCCAGAAGCAGCTGCACCCGGCCAAAGCGGGCCTGCAGATCATGAGGCTGGGCATAAATAATTTCATTGAAAAGGTTGGAGGCTTCTTCCAGGCGTGTCTGGGCCAGGAGGAGGAAGGATTTTTCTTTTTTGGCCGCCCAGGCTTGGGCTGGATATTTATCGGCCAGGGCCTGGAGACGATCGTAAGCTTGGCTGTAATCCCCGGTCTCCGCCAGGAACCGGGCTTCTTTCAGCTGTTGTTCGCTGTAGACAGCGGGGGAGGGCCAGAAGAGCAGAGTGAATAAACAGAGGGCTGCCAGGGCTGCCAGCAAAACTATTCTGGCCAGGAAACCGGAGGCGAAGGATAATTTGGAGTTGGCAATTTTCCTTTTCAGGAAAGGAATGATCAGGCTCCAAATGGCCAGGCTTAAACCCACCAGGGCGATGATGATTTGCAGAAATTTAAATCCATTGAAAATAAGGTCCAGTAAAGATCCTACAAGTAAAGTAATTCCTAAGAATAACAGCATTGATCCTTCCTCCTTTCTCAAGACTGGCCCTGCAGTATGTTTTTGATCTCATCGATCTGGAGTTTGGAATGAATGGAGACTCCGTAATAGTCAAAATTGTGATCCTCGGCCGGTAAATAGTACAAGGCTTTCTGGAAAGCTCCCAGGGCTTCTTCCCAACGTTCCAGTTTTTTATAAACATGACCCAGGGAAAACCAGGTATAGGGATCGTTGGGGAAAATATTCAGTGCCTTGTTATATTCGGCCAGGGCCAGGGGATAGTTGTCTGGCATTTCCTTCAGGTAAGCTTGCTCAAAGTAGACGCTTCCCAGAACAAAGTGCGGTTTGGAAAGGTTAGGATTGAGGGTGATAGCCTGACTGATATAGATTTTGCTTTTTTCATAATCTTTGACAGACCAGTTGAAGGTTCCCTGAATATAATTGTAAGTCAGGGGCTCTTTGTCTTTGATCTGTTCCAGAGCCTTTTGAGCCTCTGCGTTGGTCAGCAAATTCTTGTACTTCAAAGTGTAGAGGTAGTAAAAATCATCATAAGTGGCAAAAAATTCGGGCTTGGGGGTTACCAGGGTCAAAAATTCATGCAAATTCTGCAGAGAGGAGGCAAATTCATTTTTCTTTAAATCGAGAACAGCTTTACAGTAGAAGGCAAACCAGCTGTCGGCTGTTTGCTGAATTATTCCGTCCAGGATTTTCTCGGCCTGCCGATCGCTTTCGTTGAAGGTGAAGCTGCTGTTTTTGCTCATAATACTGTAGGCATACTGTTCGGCTACCTCGATCTCGGCCGGATTTTTCAAATAAACCTGAGCCAGAGCTGCCTCAACGACATCTTTTTTTCCGGCCTTGGTAGCCACATCAGTTTTGAGGTCCAGAGCCCATTTTTCGTTGGGATACATCTGACTTATCTTTTCTGCGGCCTGGAGAGCGGCAGTGTATTGTTTGTTATCCTGCATCATCTCCAGGTCAACCATAGCTGTCAGGTAATTCACAGCGAAATCATCAGGTAAATTTTGGGCGAGAGCTTCCAGTTCCCGGGCGGCTTCGGGATAAAGCTTGTTCTGATAATAATAATAGGCTAACAGGGGGAAGTTCTTATAACTTGCTGAACTCTTAGCAGCGATCTTCTGGGACAGTTTTTGCAGGGAGCCGCTGCTTTTCTTCTCCAGGGGACTGTAAGCAGCAAACTGGTGCTGGGTAATCAGGGATTCGGCCAGAACAGCCGGCTGGGTCTGATCCCGGGAGGTTCTGGATTGCTCCAGGAGCAGCAGGCTGGTATTAGGGAATTCCGGCGCATAGACTCGGGCCAATTCCAGGGAAGCCAGGGCAGCAGCAGGCTGTTTGATCAGTTGGCAGCGCAGAGCATCCAGGTAATAGACCAGCCCGATTCCGGGGGCGGCCAGCCCTGTTTCCCGCAGGACCGCTTCGAATTCCTGGCTGAACTTATTCTTTTCAGCCTCGGTATAGGATTTGTCTTTTTCAGCTGTCAGAAGCTTCAAATAAGCCAGGGAGGATTGAGCGAGATAATAGCTTCTTTTATAATAGTAGGAACTTAAATCCAATTGACCTTCAGCTTTAAGTTTTTCAGCTGTGGCGTATTCACTGTCAATGGCTTTCACCAGATAATCCGCAAAAGAACCTTGGGCCGGGATAGACAGGAATACTCCTGCGATAATAAGCAGACTCAGTGAGATCAGGCTGAAGGAACGGTCGCTTGCCCTGTTCAGGGCAACAAAAGTGTTCTTCTTTTTGGATAGGGATTTAACAGCCAGACCGGCTATGACGCTCAGGATAAATCCTGCCCAGGCTGCCAGGAGGGCGCTCTCTATGAAATAGGCCAAAAAAGCCGAGACCGCAATCCTCTCCAGAAAGAATCGCAGGAGAGTGATACCCGCCAGAGCCAGAACAGCTCCCAGAACTGTGCCGCTGATCGTTATCAATAATAAAAACGGACGATACAGAAGCAAAACCAGAGCCTTTAACAAGATAGAGGATGTCTTAAAAGGAGACTGGTTCTGGACAATGACAATGATAGCGGCAGAGAGGAAAAGGATAGAAAAGATTAAAAGGATAAGTCCGGCGAGCAGATACAAGATCAGGCCGGGGATGGCTGGCAGAAGAGATAAGGAGAGAGTGCTTAAGCCTGGTTGGAAAGGAGGATAGATATATGTAAGCAGAACCGCTCCCAGACAGAGGATCAGAGCCCCGAAACTGGCTGCTGTGAGGCCTCTTTTCCAATCCAGGCGCAGATTTTCCTGGGCAGATGGTCCTGCTTCCTCAGCTGTTGCTCCGGCAGGAGTATTACTTTCTGGCTCAGGCTCTTCAGAAACAATTGTCTCAGGAACAGATCTTTCGGCACCTGCCTCCAGGTCTCTGACCAGATAAAAGAGCATGAAGCAAAAACTCACTGTGCTCAGGACTGCCCAGGATATGTTTAAGAGTAATGTAGGCCAGAATGACAACAGACTGTGAGTCTGAACCAGGACGAGAGCAGAAATTAATTTGGGGACGAAAAGAGTGAAGGTGCTCAGAAAAGCGAAAAACAAAACTCGTTTGGAATGATGCAGACCTGCAGTAATATTTCTGAAATTCATGAAATTCTTACCCCCCTAATAACCATAATTTGAGAATGGACAAAAAGCTTCGTAAATAATGACAGAGCGGACAATAAAAACTCCTTCTTACCACAGGCGGAAAGAAGGAGAATAGAGGCAGTTTCCCAATGTCACATTTTGGTACCGCAGGATGTACAGAAAGCGGAATCCAGGGGAACACGGGCAGCGCATTGGGGACAGGTTTTCATTTCCTCGACTGCGGTTGTTTCAGGAGAAGACTCTTGCTTTGCTCCGCACTTGGAACAAAAAACAATTTCAGGAGCTAACTCGCTGCCGCAGCTGGCACAAATTTTAACATTTTTAACATCCAGGATCTTCTGTCTCAGTGTGGCAATACCGGCTTTAATTTCTTCGATCTTATTACAATAATTGAGTAATTCCGGATCAATATTTTCCCCGTTTTTAAAGCGCTGGTAACAAATATTACCCATTTTAGGCAGAATAGCACTGATTTTGTCTTCTTCAGCTGATATGGCATGGTTAAGTTTTGTTATCTCAATTAATTCTCCGGATTTTTTGGCAGCATTTACTGCTTCGTCACTCACGGACTTGGCAATTTTCGATAGTTTATCCATTAAAGCCATGTTCAGACACCCCTTTTCATATTTCTTATTAATATTTCTCAGGGAACTTTCTTAACTTTTCTCAGGGAACTTTCCTACAATATATCATCTGTTTAAATATTGTGTCAATTGCAGACTGACAGCTCTATCTGAGCGCTAAGTGCTTTTCCTGTTTGCAGTTCCTTCCTTTGGCACTTCCTTTGATAAACCACTTGATTAAATATAAACAATGCCTTAATATGTTTGTATAATTATAAACAATAAAGGATGATGTTTTAATGAACGCGGCAGAATGGTTGCTGAATTCCTCCTTGGCAGATTTAAAGAAAGGCTTCAGTGAGGAAGCAGGATATCTGATTTGTCTCTTGTGCGGTACCAGGATTGAGAAAGGTCTTGTTTACCAGGCTGATAATGTTTTTTACGAGGCTGAGAAATACATGCAGCTGCATATCAAAAATTCTCATGGGTCGGTCTTCGAATACCTGCTTGGCTTGGACAAGAAAATAACAGGGCTTTCCGGACATCAGAATAGTCTGCTCCGGCTTTTTTACCAGGGCAAAAGTGATACCGAGGTCCAGGCGGCCCTGAACATCGGCAGCAGTTCCACCATCAGGAACCATCGATTTCTGCTGAAGGAAAAGGAACGGCAGGCTAAGCTTTTTCTGGTGCTTATGGAACTGCTGCGGGCAAACGGCAAGCTGAGAGAGAGTGACAGGAAGGGCTCAGATGTGCTGAGACAGCTAAAACCAGGGCTTAAACCTCTTGACAGGTATCAGGTTTCAGCAGACGAAAACAGCAAAATCCTGCAGAAATATTTTCCCCAGGGTCCGGAAGGGCCGCTTGCTACTTTCAGTATTAAGGAAAAAAGCAAGTTTGTGGTTCTGAAACAGCTTGGGCAGAGATTCGAAAAAAATCGTATTTATAATGAAAAGGAAGTAAATGAAATCCTGGCAAAGACTAATGGAGATTTTGTAACTCTGAGAAGGTATCTGATTGAGTACGGTTTTCTGGTCAGAAAACCTGACGGCAGTCAGTATTGGTTAAAGGAAAATGAAGCGGAGAGGAGAACAGAAGATATGGAGCGCCGGAAGGAACTAAAACAAAAATATAAGGAAACGAAGCCGGAAGCCGGGGTTTATCAAATTAGAAATATTGTCAACCAGAAGGTGCAGGTCCTGGCTGCAACGAATCTGAAGACAATGAACGGCAAACTCTTTCAGCTGCAAATGGGGAGCCACCGCAATAAAAGACTGCAGGAGGAGTGGCAGCAGTATGGGGAAGATGCCTTTGTTTTTGAAGTACTGGAGGTTCTGAAGGAAAAGGAAGACGGCTATTATGACAAGAAGGAGGAACTGAAGAAGCTTGAGGCCAAATGGCTGGAGAAGCTGCAGCCCTACGGAGAACGCGGCTATCATTAAGACCGATATGAATAACGATAAGTATATATCAGCCAGGGAGGCAGACCGATGAAAGGATTAAGCCAACTTTATAACATTCTTTTCAGGGAATATGGGCCGAGATACTGGTGGCCTGCCTCCACACCATATGAGATGATGGTGGGAGCTATTCTTACCCAAAATACTGCCTGGGCTAATGTGGAGAAAGCGCTGGCTAATTTTGAGGGGCGACTTTCTCCGCAATTTATAGCCTCGGTTTCCGGGAAAGAACTGGCCCGCATTATCCGGCCCAGCGGTTATTATAATCAAAAAGCCCTGAGCTTAAAGGCCCTGACCGGTTGGTTTGAAAAATATTCCTATGAAATTGAAAAGGCCAGAGAAGGCGAGGGACAGGCCCTGCGCCTGGAACTGCTAGCTGTCAAAGGTATTGGCCGGGAGACTGCTGATTCCATCTTGATCTATGCCTTGAATAAGCCGTTTTTCATTGTGGATGCCTACACCAGGCGTTTGCTTTTCCGATTTGGTTGTGCTGTGGACGATATTATTGGCAGTTATGAGGATCTGCGGCTGAGAATCGAGAACAATATCCCCAGGGAACTGAAGCTCTATAATGAATTCCACGCCCTGATCGTTGAACATGCCAAACGCTGCTGTCGCAAGCTGCCGCTCTGTGCAGGCTGCCCCCTGGCGGCAGTGTGCTGCCAAAGAATTTTGGAGGCTTGAGATTTAGGGGATAGCCGCTCTCTGAAAAAAAGTTTCCCGGACCTGACAGTTCAGATCCGGGAAACTTTTTCTTTGACAATTCTGATGATCCCAGGAATTTCGATAATGACCGCTTGCAGCTGGTTTAATCTGATTCCAGGCTCTTGTAGTAATTATAGATTCCACGATAAATTGCAGCAGCAACATTTTTGCGGAATACGGGATTCTGCAGTCTGGCTTCTTCATAAGGATTGGAGAGAAAGGCTGCTTCCACCAAAACTGCAGGCATTTCTGTATATTTGATGACGTAAAAGTTGGCTTTTTTGACTCCCAGGTTGTTGGTCTGGAGGGCGGAGGTCAGAGCAGACTGGATACTCTTAGCCAGCTGCAGACTCTCGCCTGGCTTGAGATTACCATCGGAAACATATACTGAAGTTCCTTGAACCAGGGGGTTAAGAGCGGCGTCATTATGAATGCTGACAAATAAGTCGGCCTCATATGAATTGGCCAAATTTACCCGGGCTTCCAGATCATTTGCCTCAGAATATGTTGTTGCCGGAGAAACATCTGTACTGCGAGTCAAAACAACTTCGGCTCCCGCTTGTTTCAGAATTTCGTCTAAGGCCAGGGCGATAGCCAGGTTGTTGCTTTTTTCATAAGTATTGGCAGGACCAATGGCACCCGGATCCCTTCCCCCGTGACCTGGATCTATTATGACGGTCTTACCGGCCAGGGCTTGGGCGGGGATTCCCAGGAAAGGATCGAGCAGGACTTCTTTGGCCGGATCATAAGCTGTGCTGTCTGCATCGTCCGCACTGTCAGCAGCAGGGTCAGCAGAGCCAGGGTCAGTGGCGGCAGAGCTGGAGTCTGGGACAGGAGTCTTTGTGCTCGTATCGTCTGTGCTGATAGTTCCTCTGGAGGGAGTCTCTGTTGTTTTGCTTCCCGCCGGCAGAGCAGGAAAGGCTTTGAGATTAGCAGTATAGCCGGAAGAGGCTTTGCCTTCAATAATGTTTTGGGCATTGGTACTGATTACACCAGGCCCGCCTAAAATATAAACAGTGCCATTCAAACTTAAATCAACAGCTGTTGCTGAGATGCTCTTATCGGCGGAAATAACGCTCACATAATCGGCATAAACCCAGCCTGTCTGGCCCTGATAAGTGGTTTTGTACCACTGGTCCTGCTCTGCGGCAAGATAAATAAGCGTATCAGTCGGAATCATCGTTAAAATATTTCCGGTCAAGGCAGGTGTTTCCCGGAGATTCAATCCTCCGGCTGCTGTGATTTTTCCCTGTTTTGGTTTGCTTTCAGCAATTGCAGTTACATAGTCGGCTGAAATCCAGCCTGTTTGTCCCTGGTATGTAGTCTTGTACCACTGATCCTGCTTTGTGCTGAGATTAACCAGCGTACCTTCGGGGACAGTTAGAATAATTCTTCCGCTTGCTGAGGGGGTTTCCCGCAGATTCAGGCCTCCGTCTGCCGTTATTTTTCCTTGTTGGGCTGAACTCTCACTGCTTGCAGTACTGCTCATGCTTACTGCCGGTGGCTCAATCACCATATGTTCCCGCAGCAGGCCGTATACCGCTGAGGGTATATCTTCTTTTTCAGTCAGCAGAAGGGGAGCATCCATCTTGGAAGCCAGGACGGTACCGGCAACAGCATCGGGAAAAGTAATGCCGGATGCCAGGAAAAGATCATTAGATTTACAGCTGTCTTCCATGAAAGAAATTACCTTGGCATTGGTTTCGTAGCGGTCCCGGCCTCCCAGACGGGTTTCGACAATAAGCTTGTTTTTGGTCAGTTCCTGTGAGGGAACAACGCTTTCACCGCCGATAACTATCAGGTGCCGGGGTCGAGTATCCTGATAGTAGTTGCTTACGGAAGCGGGCAGTATTCTTGATGTCAGAACGATGGGGATTTGCTGAATACCGGCATAGGCTGCGGCTGAAAGAGCATCGGGGAAATCATCGCCATTGGCCAGGATCAGGGAATCACTGCTTATTTTTCTGGCCAGGAGAATGGATGTTTCGTAACGATTCGCGCCGCCGATACGTTCCCATTTCAAAGATAAATTTTCCAGTTCTTTTTCAATCGAGGTCTTTAAACAGCCGCTGCCGCCGAGGAGGATGACCTTTTGTGTTTTCAAGCGCTTTAGTTCTTTAACAACACGCTCGTCCAGAGAAGCTCCTCCGGTCAGCAGAAGCGGTGCATTTAAACTAACTGCATAAGGCGTAGCGGCAATGGAATCCGCATAATCGGAGTATTCGCATAAAATTACCGTTTGGGCCGAGCTCCAGCCTTTTTGGGCTATACAGAGAGCTGTTTCTACCCGGTCATTGCCGGAGAGGCGCACAGTCTGGTAAGCCAGAGGACTGGCAGATGCCATCAAAGGCAGACTGATTACCAGGGCAAGCCCCGCAATTAGAGTCAGAAGAATTCTTTTCAGAAGTCTCATCCTTTCCTTATATTACAGAATATTACAGAGAACTATAGAAATATTGTGGAATTGGGGGAGTCAATAATCTGCTGTCTAAAATTATACTATAAAATGCTCCCGAAATGCTCCCGAATTGTTCTGTTTCATATAATATTTACTGCTCTCAGACATCCTGCCTGTGCTTTTCTTGTTTTGTGCTATAATATATTTCGTAGTTAAGAGGGCGAATAATATCAATCATAAGGATGCGGTTGAATAAGGGAAGCAAGGAGGCAGGAAAATGGCAAAAAATGAAATTTACGTGTGTGATTATGAGTTATGCGGCTATAAAGGCATTAATGATGAAGGTGGGCTGCCTGTAAATTGGTTTGAACTGACAGTTGTGAAGAAAGAAGGCAAGAAAACTTTTCATCTCTGTCCCAAGCATCAAGTAATAATTACGGATCCCTGGGGAGGATCATGGGTGTTTGATCACACTAAAATTAAGGATGATCCGCCGGAATGAAAATTTTCTTTTATAGCGGCCCTTGCTTGTTCTGAGCGGGGGTCTGTTTTGCTCTGAAAGCCGGTACTCAGTTATCGACAGGGTAGGTTACAATCTTAAGTGATTTGTCCAGTTCAAACCGGGTGATCAGTTTTGTGTAGACGGCCTCTGCTTTTTCCGGAGTTTCGTAACCTTGTTCTTTGATCCAGGCCAGAGTTTCCCGGGCCTCTGCCGAAAAATTAGGGAAATGGGAGTCATACCACTCTAAAAAATCATTGCTGTTGCGCGCTGAAGACAAGCAACAGACATCCCAGAGCAGGGCTTTGGTTACATAGTAGGCAGTGAAATAGAGCTTTTCTGTTGGTGATTGAGGCTCGGCTGTCTTTTCCATAAAGGCTTTTTCTTTGGCTGAGTCTTTGTCATATTGCGCCCAAAGGTCAAAACCGAAAGAAAGGAGGCGTTTATTGACGATTGGATCATTTAAGGAACTGCTGAGAGCGGCAGCTAAATTGGAATTGGTTTGGGCTGCTAATAATTCGGAAAGTTTGACAGAAGGGTAACCTTCTTCATTGCAGATAAAATGCTGCAGTTCATGAGCGGTATCAAAAGCATCCTCTGAACTCAGGGGCAGGTTGTTAAAAGCGATCAGATTCTCTTTGATTTTGGGGAGATAAGTAGCCCGGACATTGGAATCAAGTTCCGGGTCATAGGCCCAGATGATATTCCTGGTGATTTTGGATCTTTCCGCTTCGTAAAAGGATTTAAACTGGGGAGAGCTTTCCAGAAGATTTTGCAGGACATAACTCTCATGGTATGTTTGGCAAGGAATCTTTTTTAGAATAAGTTCTCTCTTAAAACAGCACTTCTTATATTTCAGGCCGCTCATACAGGGGCATGGTTCGTTTCTTTCTGCCATTAATAACACCTCTCCAGGAAAATTTATTGATACTGATAAAACAACAATATTATCTATTCGACATAAAGGGGGCAAAACCTTGCAAACAGCAGATTATTTCCTTCATAAAAAAAGATAATTGCGCGGGTGCCAAACATGTTTAAGTAATTGCCTGCCGACATTGTTAAATCAGGCAGAAAGAAATAAAATTAACAGCGGGAATTAAGAATAATCAAGGGTTTGATTTAGGCAAGGAGGATATGTCAGCAATGTTACAGAATATTGGATTTATTGGTGCCGGGAATTTGGCGGAAGCGGTTATTAAAGGTCTTGCCGCAGGAGCTGAAAGGCCTTGTATTATGGCTGCGGATTTAAGCAAGGAACGTTTAGGTATCCTGGCTGCCGGCTATGGTGTTATAAGCGGGGAGATAGAGCAGGTTGTCGCCGGATCCGAGGTGGTAATTTTAGCTGTCAAGCCCAAGGATGTTGCTGCAGTGTTAAAAACCCTGGCGGCATTTCCCCTGCAGGGCAAGCTGGTAATCAGTGTGGCGGCAGGGATACCCCTGGCTATGCTGGAAAAAGGTTTGCCGGGAGTGGCTGTCGTGCGGGTGATGCCGAATACCTCCTGTGCTGTACTCTTGTCTATGACCGGTATGGTGCAGGGAAGTCTGGCCGGGGATAAGGAAAAGCAGCTGGCAGAAGAAATCTTTAGCCGGGTTGGAGATGTCTTATGGGTAGCTGAGGATAAGATTAATGCGGTGACAGCCATCAGCGGCAGCGGCCCGGCTTATTACTATCTCTTTAGCGAATGTTTGGCGGCTGCCGGAAGAGAACTGGGTCTGACAGAAGAGGAAGCGGAGATCCTGGTTCAGACCACTATGGCCGGGGCCAGTCGGATGCTGCACCTAAGCGGCAAGACTCCGGCCCGTCTCCGGGAGGATGTGACTTCACCCAACGGTACCACCTATGCCGCTTTACAGGAATTCGAAGGGGCAGGTTTGCGGAATATCGTTCTGGCAGCGGCCAAGGCAGCAGCCGGGCGGGCAGCGGAGATGGAAAAAGAGTATTCATAATTCCAGCAGTCTTTAAAGAAAAAGGAGAGTGCCGAAAATGATTATGACAACTACACCATCAATTGAGGGCCGCAAAATTGTCTCCTATTTAGGGGTTATTACCGGAGAAGCCATCATGGGAGCCAATATCGTGCGGGATTTCATGGCCAGCATTACTGATGTTATCGGTGGACGGTCCGGAGCTTATGAAGAAAAACTGCAGGAGGCGCGCCGTGTTGCCTTGCAGGAATTGGAGTATCATGCTGCCGGTTTGGGGGCCAATGCTGTGGTGGGTATTGATCTGGATTATGAAGTTGTTGGCCAGAGCGGCAGTATGCTGATGGTCAGTGCTTCGGGAACGGCGGTTATTATCGAATAGACCCTTTAGAATATTTGCAGTGGCAGGGAGTAGAGACATGCGGACATGGAATTTTTGGCCGGCTTTATGGGCAGGTAAAATAACGGGGATTGTTTTGCAACTGCTGGGCAGAAAAGGTACGACTTTACCGGGCTATGTTGCTAATCGTCTGGATCCGGGCCTGCTCGGACAACTGGCCGGATCTTATGAAAGTCTTATTATCGTCACCGGTACCAATGGAAAAACAACAACAGCCAATCTGCTGGCTGCTGTCCTGACGGCGGCAGGCAAGCAATTTGCCTTTAACCGGGCCGGGGCCAATCTGGTTACCGGCATCAGCGGGGCGCTCCTGCAAAATTATAACTGGATAGGCCGGCCCAAAGCCCAGCTGGCCCTGCTGGAAGTCGATGAAGCTACAGTGCCCAAATTTTGCGCTCAAGCCGTTCCTGATATCGCAGTTGTTACCAACTTTTTTCGCGATCAGCTGGATCGCTATGGGGAACTGGATACGACCATACGCCTGGTTAAGGATGCCCTGCCGGAACAAACTCTTCTGATCCTTAATGCTGACGACCCTTTGGTGGCCTATTTGGGCGCCGAACGGACCCATGTCTGCTATTATGGTATAGTCCGCACGCCGGAAAGCCAAAGGGAAAGCCGGGAGACAAGGGAGGCTAAATTCTGTCCCCGCTGCGGTCATACTTTGAGTTATGAGCTTTTTCACTATGGTCAGCTGGGGATCTATTTCTGCAGTAACTGTGATTTTCGCAGACCGTTTCCTGCTGTTCAGGCTGATCAGGTCAGGCAGGAAGGTGATGGTCTGAAGTTTAAGGCCGGCTCAGGCAGCTATGTTACAGCCCTGCAGGGCTACTACAATCTTTACAATCTGCTGGCAGCTATTACGGTTGCCCGCCACTTGAATATTCCCGAAAGTACCATAGAAAAAGGCTTGCAGGAGTTTATCCCACAGGCGGGGCGAATGGAACGTTTTGGATCCCCGCAGGGAGAGGTGACTCTTACTTTGGTCAAAAATCCTACGGGGTTCAATCAGGTTATTCGGGCAGTTCTGGCCGGCAGCCGGCAGCTCAGGCTGTTGATTGCCATAAATGATCTGGCGGCAGACGGGCGGGATATTTCCTGGCTCTGGGATGTGGATTTCGAGTACCTGGGAAACAGGGACAAACTGGTCAGTCAGGTAGTTTGTTCGGGACTGCGGGCAGAGGAAATGGCTTTGCGTTTAAAATATGCCGGTCTGACTGTGGACAAGCTAATTATCGAACACTCCCTGGATAAAGCCCTGGAGATTTTGCTCAGCCAGAGAAAGAGCGGGGAGGATATCTTTGTCTTGCCTACCTATACCAATTTGTTTCCTCTGAGAAAGCTGCTGCAATCCCGGCTCAAAGCCGGACAGGGATTTGTTGCCAGAAATAAGGCGGTGGCGGAAAAATGAAGCTGAATATTTGTCATCTTTATCCCGATCTGCTGGATTTATATGGCGATCGCGGCAATATCCTGACTCTGGCGGCTCGCTGCCGCTGGCGGGGGATCGATACAGTGATCCAACGGGCCTCCCTGGGAGATAAACTGGATTTTCCACAAATGGATATCCTCTTTATCGGCGGAGGATCAGACCGGGAACAAAGTTTGCTGGTCCAGGATTTGATGCTGCGCAAAGATGACCTGCAGGCAGCTATCGGGGATGGCCTGGTTGTTTTGACTATCTGCGGAGGCTACCAGCTTCTGGGTCTTTATTATCAGACAGCGGAAGGAAAGAAAATCCCGGGTTTGGGGATTCTGGATCTTTGGACTATAGCCGGTTCCCAACGGATGATTGGTAATGTTGTAGTGGAACTGAATGACCGCTTAACCCCTGGGCCGGGAACTTCGGCCGGTTCCGGAAACCAGGGTATTCCGGCTGCTACTCTGGTAGGGTTTGAAAATCATTCCGGAAAAACTTATCTTGGCTCCAATCTATTACCTTTGGGAAAGGTGTTGGCCGGCTATGGCAATAATGGAGAGGACGGTACAGAGGGTGTCTGTCTGGGGAATGTCTTTGGCACCTATCTGCATGGACCGTTGCTGCCTAAAAATCCCGCTTTTGCCGATCTGCTGCTGCGAAAGGCTCTGGCACGGCGTGGTTTTACGGCCGAAATGGAACCTTTAGACGACCGGATCGAGATACTGGCCCATCAAGCCATGTTGAGAAAATTGCTCAAAAAAATCTGAAAAAGCAGCGAAAAAGGCGTCTAATCTCAATCAGTCCCCAAAAATCAGGGATTTTTTCTGGATTCAATTATGAACTGAGGTCTTAAATATGCTATACTAATGTTTGAGTTTATACGGCTTATCTGTAGAATTTTTTGTCGTCTGCATGACTGCCTTGTCGGACAAAATTATGAGGTTCTGCTTTGACTATATAGTTTTGCAAAATTACTTGGAGGTGCTGATGTGACAGAGAGGAAGCGGATTATGATCAGTATCCCGAAAAGCTTGCTGGCGGAAATTGACGGTATTGTAACCGTTGAGAAGAGGAACCGCAGTGAATTTATACGGGATGCCGTTGCCAGTATAATCCAGGAACGCCGCAAAAGAGGGCTGCGTGAGCAGATGCGCGTCGGCTATCAGGAAATGGCTCAGCTGAACTTAGCTATCAGCAGGGAATTGTTTAATCTGGAACAGGAAGTTTTTACGTCTTACGAAGGGAATAATATACAGTGGCGGAGATAACAATTAAGCGCGGGGAAATCTATTATGCAGAACTAAACCCCGTCGTTGGTTCCGAACAAGGCGGGACCAGACCCGTCCTTGTGGTACAGAATAATATAGGCAATCAGTTCAGCCCAACGACTATAATCACAGCAATCACGTCTCAGATTGCCAAAGCAAAATTGCCTACTCATGTGGAAGTCAAGGCTAAACGGAGCGGTTTGGATCGGGACTCAGTCATTCTTACTGAACAGATACGCACTATTGATAAGTGCCGTCTGAAAGAAAAAGTGGCTACCCTGGATGACGAGACAATGTCCCGGGTGAATCAGGCTATCGAAATAAGTTTGGGGTTGATCGATCTCTGATCAAGGGGAACAGCATAATACATATATACATATTTGGTAAAGATAATAGAAAATACATAAAAATTATTGTTCCAATCAGTTGTTAAAAGTACATAATTACTGCTCGGAGTTTGATTATAACGTCTGAAAGTTATTTAATGACCGCTCGCGGAAAACTTGCTGAATCTTTATGGAAAACAAGGTAATATTAAAAAGAATGAAAAGATGAAAGAGGGTAATAAACAAATCAGGGTTTGAAGGAGAGTTTCAAAATCTGAATTTGTATGTGCACCTCGAAAAAATAGCAGGAATTCTGTTTAACCGCAGCAATATTTTCTGTATCCAAAGAGAGGAGGTGTAATCACATGGCAGATATTGTTTCCCCATTGGATGGCAAAGTTGTCAACGTCAACGTATCCGTTGGAGACGTAGTAGAAGAAGATGATGAAGTTATTGTTTTGGAAGCTTTAAAAATGGAAACTCCTATTTATGCTCCTCAAGGTGGCAAAGTAGCAAGCGTCAATTGCAAAGAAGGAGATAATGTAACTGAAAACCAGGTATTGGTTGTATTAGAATAGGATATTTATTCTTGTAATTCATAACCGGGTATCTTGGCCCCCTCGAAAGCAGTTTGCCCGTGGGGGCATTTTTATGTTACCGTTATATTTCCAAAGAAAGTTTCAAGAAAGAGGCAAAGAAGTTGACAAGACCAATCAGGTTTAGGTCCAGGCGGGTCAGGTTGGCAGATATTCTTTGTCTGTTCTTTTTTTTATTCATATGAAATATCCGGCAACAGTTCGACAGTGGCAGAAGAGGTGGATATGCAAAATCAATTTGTCAGGACGATAATTCTTATCGGACAGGATGGCTGGGAACTGTTACAGGCAAGTACTGTTATGGTTTTCGGTATCGGCGGAGTCGGCTCTTATGTTGTGGAAGCTTTGGCCCGGGCCGGAGTAGGCCGCCTGATTTTAGTTGACCATGATGAGATCAGTCTCTCTAATCTGAACCGCCAGATCCAGGCTCTGCATTCAACTGTGGGCCGAGCCAAGGTTGAGGTTATGAAAGAGCGGGTGCTGGATATTAATCCGGATATACAGATCGAAGCTGTCAAAGCATTTTATACGGAAAATGAGGCTGAAGAGTTTCTAAATAATAAATTGGACTATGTTGTGGATGCTATTGATACTGTGGCCGGCAAGGTTAGCCTGGCCCGGGAGTGTCTGCAGCGCAAAATAAATTTCATTGCCAGTATGGGGGCAGGTAATCGCTTATCAGCAGCGAATTTTAAGATAGCCGACATTTCTGAAACAAGGGGCTGTCCCTTAGCCAAAGCCATGCGCAAATTACTGCGCCAGCAGGGGATCAACACAGGAATCAAGGTACTTTTTTCCCCGGACCCCGTGCTTAAACCGCTGCCCTTAGCAGAAAATGAGGGACTGGCGGGAGAGAGACAGCTCTTTGGTGATAAACAGTTTTCCGAGGATAAGCAGCCAGAACACAGCAACTTGACAGCTGAAGAGCGGAGCTGCGGGAAACGGCCGGTCCCCGGCAGTATTTCTTATGTGCCTTCAACAGCGGGGCTGCTGATTGCCGGTGAGGTGATTCGCGATCTGCTCCAGCAAAAGCAGCATAAGGAGGATGGGTGAGATATGACAGCAACAGCTATTGATCAAATGATAGAAAAGCTAAAACCGACCCTGATAGAACGCAGGCGCTATTTTCATAAATTTCCGGAATTGTCCTTTGAGGAGCATGAGACTGCGCGGGCCGTTTATGATATTTTAGATAAAATAGGTAATTTTCAGCTCACCAGACTCACGCCAACCAGTGTGGTGGCCCGTCTCCAGGGCAGGGAAGCAGGCAAAGTACTGGTATTACGGGCTGATATGGATGCCTTGCCTGTCCAGGAAGAAAATGATGTGGAATATGCCTCGCTGAACCCTGGCATAATGCATGCTTGCGGCCATGACGGCCATATTGCCATGCTGTTGACAACAGCAGAGGTTCTCTCCGCCTTCCGGGAGCAGATCAAAGGAGAAGTACGCTTCATCTTCCAGCATGCTGAGGAGAAGTATCCGGGCGGGGCCGAAGAATTGATCCAGGCCGGGGTTATGGACCAGGCTGATTGGATTATCGGAGCCCATCTCTGGTCTTCTTTAAGAGTGGGAACTGTCGGTCTCAATTATGGTCCTATAATGGCCGCGCCGGATAGTTTTAGAATCACGGTTAAAGGCCGGGGCGGCCATGCGGCCTTACCGCATCAAACTAATGATCCTATAGTGATAGGTGCTCAGGTTGTAACAAATTTGCAGCATGTTGTTTCCAGAAATCTTGATCCCCTGGAAAGTGCGGTTGTCACTGTGACCCAGTTTCATGCCGGAAATGCCGATAATGTCATTCCTGGTTCAGCTGAAATCAGGGGTACTGTCCGAACTCTGGATGAAAAAATACGCCAAAAAATTC
This sequence comes from Peptococcaceae bacterium UBA2264, assembly GCA_002347475.1. Lineage (GTDB taxonomy): Bacteria > Bacillota > Desulfitobacteriia > Desulfitobacteriales > Desulfitobacteriaceae > UBA2264. The sequence goes on along the minus strand of DDXI01000078.1, from coordinate 2,394 downwards.
CTCCGCTTATGGAACGGATCATCAAGGGGATAACCCAGGCCCACGGGGCAACCTATATTTTCAACTATTATCTGGGCTACAAGGTGGTTGTTAATTCGCAGGAACCTACGAAAATAATTGCCGACACTGTCAAAGAGCTTTTGGGGGAAGAAGCTCTGGTATATATCAGGCCGAGTATGGGAGGAGAAGATTTTTCTGCATATTTACAGAAGACTCCGGGAACCTTCTTTTTTGTGGGAGCAGGCAACCGGGAAAAAGGCTTGTCTTATCCCCATCATCATCCCTGTTTCAATATTGATGAAGCAGGTCTGAGCAACGGAGTCAGGATATTTGCCCATACAGCGTTGAAACTGCTGGGCTGAAGATATGCTATAATTATAATGGAGCATCCCGAGNNAAACAGGTCGGGTAAAGGATATAATCGCCCTTCTGGACGCTGATAATACCATCCCTTTTATTGCCCGCTACCGTAAAGAAGCAACAGGCGGACTTGATGAAAATATCCTGAGAAGTTTCCAGGAAAGGCTGGAATATTTACGTCATCTGGAAAAGCGTAAAGCTGAAGTTGTCCGCCTTATTGCCGAACAGGATAAACTAACTGCGGATCTCCAGTCCCAAATCGAGGCGGCAGCGGTTTTGCAAGAGGTCGAAGATTTTTATCGTCCCTATAAACAGAAGCGCCGGACAAGGGCTGGGGCAGCCAAAGAAAAAGGACTTGAGCCTTTGGCTCAATTGATCCTTGCTCAGTCCTTTGCTGCGGATCCTCCTCCGGCCGATCCTGTTAAGGAAGCCCATAAATATATTTCTTCCGAGTTAGGTGTGGGAACAATTGAGGAGGCCTTGGCCGGGGCCAGTGACATCATTGCCGAAATAATTGCCGATGATGCCGCTGTCCGCAAAGAGCTGCGAACTTTAATGATCCGTCGGGCTGACATCGTGGCCGTCGACAGGAAGACTGGCGAACGCTCTGCCTTTGAAATGTATTACAATTTCCGAGAACCTTTGCGTCAAATTCCGCCGCATCGGATATTAGCACTCAATCGCGGCGAAAAAGAAGAGGTTTTGGCAGTCAAGATAGAGGTTCCGTTGCCGGAAATGCTCGGAATTATTGCAAAACATTATCCTGCAGCCGGAGCCTGGGCGTTTGTGATGCAGAGAGTTGCTGAGGATTCTTATAGACGTCTGCTGGCACCTTCGCTGGAACGGGAGGTGCGTGCTGAATTATCAGGAAAGGCTGAAGAACAAGCCCTGAAAGTTTTCAGCGCTAACCTGCGTCAGCTTCTGCTGCAGCCGCCTTTGCGCGGCAAGGTTGTTCTGGGCCTGGATCCCGGTTACCGGACAGGCTGCAAATGGGCAGTTGTTGATGACAGCGGCAACTTGCTGCAGGTGGGGGTAATATATCCTCATCCGCCGCAGAACAAGAGGCTTGAGGCCTTGGAGAGTCTGGAAAAAGTTGTCCGGGAATTTGGGGTCAATATAATTGCTATCGGAAATGGGACCGCTTCCCGGGAAAGTGAACTGCTGGCGGCGGAATTAATCAAAACCAGGGGATTGACAGCAGAATTTGTTATTGTCAGTGAGGCTGGGGCTTCAGTGTATTCAGCTTCAAAACTGGCGGGTGAAGAGTTCCCGGATTTTGACCTTTCCCTGCGCAGTGCGGTTTCGATTGCCCGGCGTTTGCAGGATCCCCTGGCGGAACTGGTCAAAATTGAGCCTAAAGCCCTGGGGGTCGGTCAATATCAGCATGACGTTCAATCTCAGCGCTTGATCGAGTCTCTGCAGGGAACTGTGGAATCTTGTGTCAATATGGTGGGAGTAGATCTGAATACTGCTTCTTCTGCGCTCCTGCACTATGTTGCCGGCCTAAAACCGGCGGTGGTCAAGAATATCGTTGCCTGGCGCCAGAAAAATGGTAAATTCCGGCGGCGTGAGCAATTGAAAGAGATTCCCCGCCTGGGGGAACAAACATATACTCAATGCGCTGGTTTCATCCGTTTGCCGGAGGGGGAGAACCCTTTGGATAATACGCCTGTCCATCCGGAGTCTTATCAGCTGGCAGCCAGGATACTGGCTAAAGCAGGCTATAATCCTGAAGATTTGGGGATTTTTCCACAGGAGATTGCTCAGGCCTTAGCCCTGCTGAAGCCCGTTGAACTGGCAGCTGAATTTGCGGCCGGGCTTCCGACTATCCAGGATATTATAGCTTCCCTGCAGCGTCCAGGCCGGGATCCGCGGGAAGATTTGCCTTCTCCTCTCTTGCGCCAGGATGTCCTTCATCTGGAAGATATCAGTCCAGGAATGTTATTGGAGGGGACGGTGCGCAATGTTGTGGATTTTGGCGCCTTTATTGATGTAGGGGTCAAACATGGCGGCTTGGTGCATATTTCCCAGCTT
>DDXI01000179.1 GCA_002347475.1 Peptococcaceae bacterium UBA2264 | reverse complement strand
TGGGGTTTTCCAGCCACGCTCCGATACCTGATTTTAAAACTTATGTCATGGATGATTCTCAACTGCAGACTTACTGTGATACTATAAGAAATTTGCAAATCAAATACAGAAATAATATTCAGATCTATCTGGGACTGGAAATTGACTACATTCCCGCTGTCCTTGGTCCCGGCTCGCCTCAGTTTAGCTGTCTGGGGCTGGATTACAAGATCGGCTCTGTCCATTTTATTAAAAACCCCTCTAATGGCCAGTATTGGGAATTGGATGAAAGCTCCGAGGGTTTTGAGAAGATAATTGAGGAAATCTTCAAGGGCAAAATCCAGGATTTTATCAGTTACTATTATCTTTTGCTCAGACAAATGATCAGGCAGCATAATCCTGATATAATAGGACATCTGGATCTGATAAAAAAATTTAACAGCAATAGTGACTATTTTTCTGAAGATGCCCCCTGGTATGTTGCTGAAGTCCGGCAAACCTTGCAGGCCATCGCTGCTGCCGGCTCCATCCTGGAGATCAATACCGGCGGCATTGCCAGAGGATATCTTAAAACACCTTATCCCAGTGCCTGGATTATTGCTGAAGCCCGAAAGCTGGGTATTCCGATAATTTTAAGTTCTGATGCTCACTTGCCAGGGTCTGTCAACGCCGGTTTTGAGCAGGCGATTGCCTTACTGCATAAAGCTGGCTATTTTTTTCAGCGCAGATTAGTAAACGGTCGCTGGCAGGATACTTTGCTCTAAAGACCATTGTCAAGATCGCTGAACAAATTTATGATTCCATGCAAAAAACAATAGGTATTGTATTCTATGAATTCATAGAATACAGTTACTCTGACAGTATAAGGCAGTTAGTCGAAAAGAGAAAAAGCAGTTTAATATTAAAAACAGTTGGACTAAAGCCCTGAAGGATGAGGCGGAGGGAGTATGGGTCAAATAAAAATTGGAGATACGATTATTCCTTTTGAGACCAGGGTCAGCACCCGGGCCCGGCGCCTGATAATATCCCTGGTCCGGGGAGAAGTAAAAGTATCAGTTCCCAGAGGAGTAACCGATCAGCAGGTTGAGAATTTTGTGCTGGCCAAGCAAGACTGGATATACAGGCACTGGCAGCAACAGCAGGAACAACAAACCATTCAAGCCGGCAAGGTCTATAAATCCGGTCAAAAATTACCCTATCGCGGTCTGAACCTGACGATCGGCATTGAGGAGCACGAACAGAAAACAATCAGGGTATGTTTGTTGCAGGATAGTTTGCAGATCTATCTTCCAGGAATAACACCGCGGGATAAACGCTCGGATTATATTAAAGAGGTACTGATCTTTTGGTATAAAAAGCAGGCCCGAAAAATATTCCGGGAGAAATTAAATTATTATGCCGGGCTGATGGGTGTGGTTTTCAGGGATTTAAGAGTCAAGGAACAAAAGACTAAATGGGGAAGTTGTTCGTCCCTGGGAAATATCAATCTTAACTGGAAAGTGATCATGGCTCCCGAATATGTCATTGACTATCTGATCATCCATGAGCTGGCTCATCTGAAATATTTGAATCATTCGCCGGATTTTTGGAAGACAGTGGCTGCTTATATGAAAGATTTCCGGCAGGGGCAGAAATGGCTGAAGGATCATGGGAGAGATTTAGAGATATAGGCAGAGGATTGAGAGAACTTATTTTGGGGTTCAAATGGAGTTTAAATTACAATGAAGATTATAATCGATGCTGATGCCTGCCCAAGGTCTGTTTTGCAGATTTGCCTGAGACTGGGCCGGGATCATAGTTTGCCCGTCTGGACGGTTGCCAGCTTTAACCACAACATTAACTCGGATTATCATATCATGGTAGGGAACGCTTCCCAGGAAGCAGATTTGAAGGTGATAAACCTGACCCTTGCCGGGGATATTGCCGTCACCCAGGATTGGGGTTTAGCAGCTATGTTGCTGGGTAAGAAAGCTAAATGTCTAAGTCCGTCCGGCAGGGAGTTCTCTTCAGATACAATTGAGTTTCTGATGGAAGAGAGGGAAGTGAAAGCTCGGCTGCGCCGGGGAGGCACCAGAACCAAAGGCCCCCGGAAAAGAACACCTGAAGACGATCGTCGTTTTGAGGTTTGTCTGCAGAAGATCATTCGCCAGGAGTAAGAAATTTCGCGAGGAAGACAACTCCACTTGAAGTTGATTGCCCTGAGCAGCCAATGACTGACGCTGACTAAGGAAGTGAATAAAATTGCCTAAAGATTATTGGGGAGCTGTGCTGCTTCTGGTAGCAGGCTTGGCTGCCGGTGGCATTTTTGCCTGGCTGCTGGTCAGGGCTAGTCTCAAGGCAGGTTATGAAAAAGCCAGAGCCCAGGAGGAAAGCGCCGCAAAAAATGCCCGGATCCTGGAACTGGAAGCAGCTCTTGAGTCCAGGGATTCCCAAATCTCAGTCTTCCAGGCTGAGACCAGCTCTTTATGCTCCAAAATTTCCGAATTGGAAACCAGACTGGAAGAGGAACGAAAAGTCGCTGCTGAAAAGCTGGCTCTTCTGAACCAGGCCCAGGAAAAACTGTCCGATACTTTCAAAGCTCTTTCAGCTGAAGCCCTGCAGATGAATAATCAATCATTTCTGGATTTGGCCCGGATTACCTTGGCCAAGTTTCAGGATGGGGCCAAATATGATTTGGAAATGCGCCAAACAGCTATTGATAGTCTTGTTAAACCTTTAAAAGAATCACTGCAAAAGGTTGACGGCAAGATTCTGGAAATGGAAAATACCCGGATAAGCGCTTATGCGGGGCTGACTGAACAAGTCAAATCTTTAGCCCTGACCCAAGCGCAGCTGCAGTCGGAAACTGCCAATTTGGTCAAAGCCTTAAGGGCTCCGGCAGTACGGGGGCGCTGGGGGGAAATCCAGCTGCAAAGAGTGGTGGAACTGGCCGGAATGCTGGAATATTGTGATTTTACCCGCCAGACCTCTGTCAATACGGAAAACGGACGTTTGCGGCCTGATATGATCATCCGGCTTGCCAATAACCGCAACATAGTTGTTGATTCCAAGGCCCCCCTGCAAGCTTACCTCGAAGCCCTGGAGGCAGGGGATGAAGTAACGCGCACAGCAAAACTCAGGGAGCACGCCCGCCAGGTTCGTACCCATCTCACGCAGTTGGGGGCCAAAAGCTACTGGGAACAGTTCAATTTATCACCGGAATTTGCCATTTTATTTTTACCCGGAGAGACCTTTTTCAGCGCTGCTCTGGAGCAAGATCCTGGTCTGATTGAGTTTGGAGTGGGGCAGAAGGTGATCCTGGCTACGCCGACAACTTTGATTGCCTTGCTGAAGGCTATAGCCTATGGCTGGCGGCAGGAAAAAATGGCTGAAAATGCCGAAGCTATCAGTAAGTTAGGTAAAGAACTCTATGATCGGGTAAGAATTCTGGCCAATCATTTCGGAGATGTCCGAAAAGGATTGGATGGAGCAGTGGCAGCCTATAACAAAGCGGTCGGTTCCCTGGAAGGCCGGGTTCTGGTGTCAGCCCGGAAACTTAAGGATCTGGGAGCCGCCACCAGGGAAGATATTAAACCGGCTGAGGTGATTGATACTTCCACCCGTTCCCTCCAGGCTGAGGAACTGCAGCCGGAAGTTGGAGAGCAGCTGCCGTAATTTGGCTGTAAAGCCAGGAAGACGTCAGCACTTAAGAAGTTTCCGGCCAGGCTTTACCGTCAATCTGATAAAGGGTCGTTAAATTACCGATCACTTCTATTTCGCTTGTCCGGTTCAAGCCTGTTCTATTGGCATAACTGGTCCGGACTAACTTCAGGGACAGATCGGTAATGTTGATCCCGTGGCATTCTTCGATAGTAAAAAAGCCCAAATTACTGACTTCTGCCGGATCTGCCTGCAGGATTCCCCCAAGATGGCACATTAAAAAGACCACATAGATCATGTGTTTGTTTCCCGGCCAGTCCCAAACAGCAATTAGTGCTTGAGGTTCTGAGAACAGTCCTGTTTCCTCCCGAATTTCCCGTTTAACGGCTTCATAGATCTGTTCCCCTTGCTCAACATAGCCTCCGGGTATAGTCCAGAGGCCCTTGCCGGGATCAGCGGCCCTTTCGACAAGCAAAACCTTGTTTTCCTGCCAGAGGATGCCTCCTACTCCCAGGGAGAATTCTCCCCAATGAACGAAGGAACAATACAAACAGTTTTTGCGCAGTTGGTCACCGATCATGGATTTATCAAGGGGCCTTCCGCATTGCGGACAAAAATGGAATTCGGCAGCTTGCATAGGATTCATTGTCCTTTCTTGATTGCAAATTACAGGAAATCATATTCACCTGCAGGAAAAGCATGCTCTTAAGGAGAACAGTTAAAAAATCTGAATTCTGATTTCTAAAGCAAAGGAGGCTAACTATGAAAGTTCCGGTGTCTGAATTGCGACAAAGGGTATTTTTATTACAGGAAACTTTGCGAAGAGAAGGCATAGACGGGGTACTGTTGGTACAAAGGGCGGATACTTTATATTATAGTGGGACAGCCCAAAATGTACATCTTTATATTCCAAAAGCTGGAAGAGCAGTGGTTATGGCTTACCGTGATGTAGGCAGAGCTCAGGAGGAAACTTTTTGGGGTGTTATACCCCTGAGCAAAGTTTCTGTTATTCCCTCTCTGATTCAAGGTTCTGATTTGCCTCTGCCTCAGGTAATAGGACTGGAGTTTGATGTTTTGCCGGTCAGCCAATATGAGCGCTTCCGTAAGGCTTTTCCGGAAGGACGTTTTGTTGATGTTTCCTACTTCATTCGTTTGCAGAGGGCTGTGAAATCCGAGTGGGAATTGGCTCGCTTGGCAGAAGCTGCCCAAATATTTCCCCAGGTCCTGGCCTACGCCCAGGAAATCTTGCATCCAGGTATGACTGAAATAGAAGTCGAAGCTATCCTGGACCAAAAAGCCCGCCTCCTGGGTCATGAAGGCTTGGTCCGGACTCGCGCTTTTGGTTTTGAATTTTATTCGGGCACGATTATTACAGGCCCGAGAGCGGCGGTTACAGGTTATCTGGATGGCCCCATCAGCGGTCAGGGTGCCTCGTTTGCTTTTCCCCAGGGAGCCTCGAGAGCTGTGATCCAGGAAGGGGAGCCGATTGTGGCCGATCTGATCACAACCATGAACGGCTACCATATCGATGAAACCAGAATCCTGGCTCTTGGTCATTTGCCAGCCGAGCTTCTCGCTGCCCATGAGACTGCCAAGATGGTTGAGGAAAAGCTGCGTAAGGCTCTGCGACCGGGCAGGACTTGCGGGGAAGTATATGAGGAAATCGTGACTTGGGTCAGGGAAAACACTCCTTATGAACAAAACTTGATGGGTTTTGGCCAGAGCAGGAAAAGTTTTATTGGCCATGGTGTTGGCCTGGAGCTTGATGAGCTGCCTGTTCTTGGCCGCGGTTCCAAAGAGGTGCTGGTTTCCGGAATGGTTATCGCGATTGAGCCCAAGTTTATTTTCCCCGGTATAGGGGCAGTGGGCAATGAAGATATTGTAGTTGTCGAGGGAGATGAGGGAGCCCGTTATCTGACCTCAGCCGGGAGAGATCCGATTATTGTGCGCCCATAATTTTTTTCAAATAGACAAAGGAACTGGATTGGTATACCATTTAATTAAAGCAGGTACTCAGTTTACTGGCAAGGAGGAGTGAAAATGTTTAAAAAGATTTTGGTTCCTACCGATGCTTCGGAATATTCCAGAAGAGCTTTGATTACTGCCCTGGAAATGGCAAAACTGTATAAGGCAGAAGTAGAGCTTTTGCATGTTACCTTTACCCCTCAGGCTTATTGGGGCTATACAGTGTCCTATGGAATAACTGTTTCCCAGGAAGAACTTGATCGCAATGCCGAACTTGTTTTGGAAGCAGCCACAGCAGGAATTGATACCAGCGGCGTGTCTCTGAAAAAACGCATCGACTCCGGGCATCCAGTAAGTATAATTTTGGATGAGATTCAAAAGGAAAACATTGATCTGGTTATAATGGGCAGTCATGGCTATGGGCCTATTACCGGCTCGGTTCTGGGCAGCGTTAGTCAGAGAGTTTTGCAGCGGGCCGAATGTCCGGTCATGATTGTCAGATAAGGACTTGCCTTAAAAATAAACAATTATTTAAGAAAGATTTACCATCTTGGGTTTTTACTAAGGGGTAAGTCTTTCTTTTTTTAAATAATTTGCAAAGTAAGGTTTGCATTTTTGTTAAAAAGAGGTATCATAAAAGGAGGAAGGTCAGGAAAGGTCATAAAGTCAGGAAAGGTCACTGCTTTAGAAGGGACAGCATCTTCAATCTACAGCGCCAAAAAAAAGAAAATCAGGGAGTGCATAAATATGGGTAATATGGCAGACCGTATAGAAAAATATCTGAAGCAGATCCTGGAAGAAACTGAAGAAGGATATGTTACTCTGCAGAGAGCTGTTTTGGCTGATGAATTTTCCTGTGCCCCATCCCAGATTAATTATGTACTGGATACCAGATTCACGATTGAACGCGGCTATATGGTTGAGAGCCGCCGCGGCGGTGGCGGCTATCTGCGTATTGTGCGTCTTGTAGTCAGTCCGCAAAGCCAGTTTCAATTGACTATGCGTCAGCTAATCGGAGAGCAGCTTTCGCATAAACAAGCTCTGGGCCTGATTACCAGGCTGACGGACGAAAAAATACTCACTCTGCGGGAAGCGGCCATCGTTAAAGCTGTTCTTTCCCGCACAAGCCTGGGGGATGTACCCGAACAAGACAGGTTGCGTGCCAGTTTAATGAAATATATTCTAGCAACTCTTTGCCGGGAGGATTTGTAATAGGAGGTGAGGCTCATGCTTTGTCAGCATTGTCAGCAACGTGAAGCCAAAGTACGTTTAATAAAAACTATTAAGGGGCAGACTCAGGAAGAGAATTTATGTGAACAGTGTGCCCAGAAGATTCAGGAGCTGAATATTTTTATTCATCCCGGTGCAGATGTTCCGGATTTTTTGCAGGCTTTGTTTGGTTTTATGACCAAGCCCGAGAAGTCAGGGCTTCCCCAGGAAGAAAAGTGTCCCCGCTGCGGCCTGACTTTCACGCAAATAACCAGCGCGGGTAAACTGGGTTGCAGTGTTTGTTATGATAAGTTCGAGCCCCAGCTGGAGTCCTTACTGCGGCGTATCCATGGGGGAGGGCAGCATGTGGGCAAGATTCCCCGGCGGCGGGGGGCAGCTATCAAGGATAAAATGGAATTACAAAAGTTAAAGGATATGTTAGCGGTCTTGATCCAGCAGGAAAAATTCGAGGAGGCGGCAGTTATTCGCGATCAGATAAGACAAATGGATCAGAAAGCGGGAGGTGAGCAGGTTGGAACGCAAAAATATTCTGCTGAAACACAGTTTCTGGATGAATGAAACGGAAAATACTCCTGTAGTGCTTAGCAGCAGAGTGCGCTTGGCCCGCAATCTGGACAGTTTGCCTTTTCCTCATATTTTAGCAGCGGAAGAAGCCCACAAGATCGAGGAAAATATAGCCGGGGTCTTACAGCATATCGAAGTGGAAAACGAGAAGTTGTCCTATTTGTCTTTGGCTGAATTGAGCATAATAGAGCAACAGGTACTTCTGGAAAAACACTTGATCAGCCCTGGCCTTATCAAAGCAGGGGGTTCACAGGGAGTAGCCCTGGCCCAGGATCATCGCTGTGCCGTGATGGTCAATGAGGAAGACCATCTTCGCCTGCAGGTATTATTGCCAGGAAACAGACTTGCCGTGACTTATAGTCTGGCTAATGCCCTGGATGATGCCCTGGAAGATAAACTCGATTTTGCTTATAAAGAAGCGTTGGGTTACCTTACTGCTTGTCCGACTAATGTGGGTACGGGCATGCGCGCCTCAGTGATGATTCACCTGCCGGCATTGGCTCTGAGCAATCAGGTCCAACAGGTACTGGGAACTTTAACCCATCTTGGTCTGGCTGTGCGGGGAATTTACGGCGAAGGTTCTCAAGCCTATGGCCATATCTATCAGGTCTCTAACCAGATAACCCTGGGAAAAAGCGAAGAGGATATTGTCGTCCACCTGGAGGCGGTTACAAGTCAGATTGTGGAACGTGAATTACAGGCCAGGGAAGCTTTATTCAAGCAGGCCCAGTTATCCCTGGAAGATAAGGTTTGGCGAGCTCGCGGGACCCTGCAGAATGCCCGGTTGCTGACTTCTGAAGATGCTATTCATTTGTTGTCCATTGATAAGATGGGAATCGATATGGGTATTTTACCTCCGGTTATACAAAAATTTACTGCTTTACTGGTTAATTCTCATCCCGGTTCTCTGCAGTACAATCTTGATCGGGAACTGAATCCCGGTCAGCGGGATGAACAGCGAGCCCGTTTGTTCCGGGAAGCTATGAGTCAGAGGAGTACTGAAAATACTGCAGATCAAGTCTAAGTTCCTGGATTGGAAAGTGAGGGAGATTTTATGAACGGTCGTTTTACGGAAAAAGCTCAGAAAGTATTGGTATTAGCCCGCGATGAGGCTAAACGTATGGGACATCAGGTTATAGGGACAGAGCATATTCTTTTGGGTTTGCTTCTGGAAGGAGAAGGGATTGCTTCCAAATCACTGATAGGGATCGGGTTAGACCTGGAGAAGATCCGGACCCAGATCGAACAGCTTGTAGGAGTGACTGCTCCCTACTCCGGTGATATCGGTTTCACTCCCCGGGTAAAACGGGTTTTAGAGCTTGCTAATGAAGAAGCCCGCCGTCAGGGAGTCACTTATATAGGGACGGAACATTTATTGTTAGGGCTGATTATGGAAGGTGAAGGGATTGCCGCCAGGGTTTTGGCTAACCTCAACGTCAATCCGGAAAAGATCTGGAAACAGGTTGTCCAGCTGCTAGGCGGGGAAACTGAGGAAAATGTTGCTTCTTCTTCTGCTTCCGGGCCAATGGGCAAGAACTCCTCTGCCAGCAATACCCCGGCTCTGGATGAATTTGGCCGGGATCTGACGGAAATGGCTGCCGCCGGCAAATTGGATCCTGTAATTGGCAGGGACAATGAGATTGAGCGGGTTATCCAGGTTCTGAGCAGGCGGACGAAAAATAATCCTGTGCTCATCGGGGATGCCGGCGTAGGCAAGACGGCTATAGCTGAAGGATTGGCTCAACGGATTACTGCCAACAAGGTTCCGGAGACTTTGAATAATAAGAGATTAGTCACCCTGGACCTTTCGGCTATGGTTGCCGGCAGTAAATACCGGGGGGAATTTGAAGAACGCCTGAAAAAAGTAATGGAAGAAATTTATACAAATGGTAATATCATTATCTTTATTGATGAACTCCACACCCTGATCGGAGCAGGAGCTGCTGAAGGTGCAATCGATGCGGCAAATATTCTCAAGCCGGCTTTGGCCCGCGGAGAGTTGCAGTGTATCGGGGCAACTACCCTTGATGAGTATCGCAAGTATATCGAAAAAGACCCGGCTTTGGAACGGCGTTTTCAGCCGATTACCGTGGGGGAACCGACAACCGAAGAGGCTATTGCCATTTTGCGCGGCTTGCGGGACCGCTACGAAGCCCATCACCGGGTACAGATCACAGATGCCTCAATTGAAGCGGCAGTGCTATTATCTGATCGCTATATTGCTGATCGTTATTTGCCGGATAAAGCGATCGATCTGGTTGATGAGGCAGCCTCCAGAGTGCGTTTGCTGAGCTATACGGCCCCACCGGATTTAAAAGAAATGGAAGAAAAAATCGAGAGATTGAAGAAAGAAAAAGAGGAAGCCGTGCTCAGTCAGGAATTTGAAAAGGCTGCTCAGGTCAGAGATGAGGAGCAGAAACTGCGTGTCGAATTGACTGAACTGAGAAATAACTGGCAGAGTAAAAGGGATGTGGCCAAATCGGTTGTGACTCCGGATGATATCGCTCAGGTTGTAGCCAGCTGGACCGGGATTCCGGTGAAAAAATTGGCTCAGGAGGAGAGCGAACGGCTCATGCATCTGGATGAAATTTTGCATCAGCGGGTCATTGGTCAGGATGAGGCTGTCCAGGCTGTTGTCCGGGCCGTGCGCCGGGCCAGGGCAGGCTTGAAAGATCCCAAACGCCCCATAGGTTCCTTTATCTTTCTGGGACCTACCGGGGTAGGTAAAACTGAGCTCGCCCGAGCTTTAGCCGAGGCTCTGTTTGGCAAGGAGGATGCCTCCATCCGGATTGATATGTCTGAGTATATGGAGAAGCATGCGGTTTCCCGTTTAGTGGGTGCCCCTCCCGGCTATATCGGACATGATGAAGGCGGCCAGCTGACCGAGGCTGTTCGGCGTAAACCGTATAGTGTTATCCTGCTGGATGAGATAGAAAAGGCTCATCCGGAGGTTTTCAATATCTTGCTCCAGGTCCTGGAGGATGGACGGCTGACAGATACTGCTGGCCGGACAGTAAACTTCCGCAATGCTGTCATAATCATGACTTCTAATGTAGGAGCCTCCATCCTGCGCAAGGAAGCACTTGGTTTTGCCTCCCGCCGCAATCAGGAAACAGAATACAAAAATATGAGTTCCACTGTTATGGAGGAATTGAAAAAGATGTTTCGCCCGGAATTTCTCAACCGTGTGGACGAGATTGTGGTATTTCATTCCCTGCAGCCGGAAGAACTGTTGAAAATAACAGAGATTATGCTGAAAGATGTCACTAAACGCCTGCAGGAGCTCGGACTGGAACTGCAGATCGAACAAAGTGCTGTTGAGCTGATAGCCAAGGAGGGCAATGATCCCTCTTTTGGCGCCCGGCCTTTGCGCAGAGCGATCCAGCGTCTGATCGAAGACGAGTTATCGGAAAAAATCCTGGAGGGAGTATTTGCCCTGGGAGATAAGATCAAGGTATCCGTTGAGGACGGAAAACTGAAGTTTACCAAGGCTGCCCAGGAAAATCAGAAAATTTAAGCTATCCCAGGGATGAGGCGTGTTCAGGGAAGGAAGTGTTATTATCAAGATCAAGGTTGCCTATTTCTGTTCCAAATGTGGGCAAGAGAGCCCCAAATGGAGCGGGAAATGCTCAGGCTGTAATTCCTGGAATACGTTGGAAGAGGCCGTTGCCAAACCCAAAAAAAGTTCTCCGCTTCTGAGGAAAAATGCTGCTGCCAAAAGATTATCTGAGATTGAAACCTGCAACAGCGACAGGATTGTAACCGCTTTGAGTGAGTTTAACAGGGTTCTGGGCGGAGGAATTGTCAAGGACTCAACAGTTATCTTGTCTGCCAGACCAGGAGCGGGGAAATCCACGCTGCTTTTGCAGGCAGCTGCCGATGTTGCCTCCCAGGGTTATAAAGTTCTCTATGCTTCAGCCGAGGAAAGCGAGAGTCAGATAAAGAGCCGGGCTGACAGGATTCTGGGTCAGATGGACGGGAGTATCTGGATAATAGCCGATACCAGTATGGATAATGTCCTCAGAGCGATTGCTGAAATCGATCCTGAAATGATAATCATTGACAGCATCCAGACATTTTCTCTGGAGGCCTATAATTCCCGCCCGGGTTCACCCCTGCAGACTATGGAATGTGCTAATGAATTAGTAAAAATTGCTAAAAATTCAGATAGGCCCCGAGCGGTGATCATAGTTGGGCAAATGACCAAGGATGATGAAATTGCCGGTCTAAGGGCTTTGGAACATCTGGTGGACACAGTTCTGATCATTGACGGTGAAAGCGGAGAAGAGCTGAGAGGCTTGCTGTGCACCAAGAACAGATTCGGCGGGACAGGGGAGATGGGCTTTTTTGCCATGACTGAGGCCGGAATGACCTCTATTGATAATCCTTCCGAGTTCTTTATGACGAAAAGGGAAGAGGGGGAAGGTGTTTCCGGGAGTGCTCTGACAGTCATCAGAGAGGGCTCCCGGCCCATTATTGTTGAAATAGAAAGCCTGGTATCCAAATCCTTTACACCTTATCCTTCCCGGATAGCCGAATGTTTGCGAAGAGATCAGCTCAATACCCTGATTTCCATCCTGGAACAAAGAGGCGGCATCGATTTATACTCTAAAGACGTGGTCCTGAAAACTACCGGTGGCTTGCAGCTCAAGGAACAGTCTGTTAATTTGGCTGTAATGATGGCTATAGTATCTTCAATCAGAAATATGCCTGTCCCCGCAGATATTGCTTTTATTGCCGATGTGGGGCTGACCGGAGAATTAAAAAAAGTTCCCTTGCTTGAGAACAGAATAAGGGAACTGGCTAGAATGGGTTTTCGAACTGTCTATATTGCCGTTAATGCTTTACAGGATTTGCTGAAGTTTAAAAGTATTGAAATTGTTGAACTTCGCACCTTGAGCGCGGTAATCTCGCACCTCGATGCACGGACTGCATCTGTTGCCCGGACAGCTTCTGTGAAACAAAAGAAAGGCCCTTGATCCTAAAAAAGACAGGTTAAACAAACAGCCAGTGTTATTTGTTTAACCTGTCTTCTCAGTTATCAGGCCGGTAATTGGCATGCTCCACCCCATTCAGGTCAGGTTAAAGACAGTGAGGGTGGCAAGCATGTCTTCTTCTTTGCTGATAACATCAGTCAGGGAAATATTAAGCGCATTGGCTAAAGCGGCGATATAAAAAAATTGTTTACCCAGTTCTGTCATTATTATATCCCGGCAGTTATCACAGATTTGGCCATCAATGTGATTATTTAAAAGGTCTTTTAAATCCGATAAAGTTGCTTCGGAGGGAATGACTTTCTTGTGGGCGTCGATTCCTATACAGCCGCAGTTTGTTACAGATTTGATGACTGCCCGGTTGACACGGGCTGAGGCTTCCTGACTCTTGCTCAATATATCTAATATGCTTTGGTGTCTGATTAAAAGCGATTTGACTTTATTTTGAAAATCTTCAGTAAGCTGATTCAAGACTTTTCTCACTCCTTTCTGTTACTGTAATTATATCATATCGATGAGCAGACAGGGTTGTCAATTAACCATAGGTCTGGTTAGCTGGGCTGAACAAACAGGGAAACACCTTGCAGTAAATATCCTGAGCGGAAAAAAGAATGAAAAAAGAAGAAGTTGACATATAGGAAATTCATGTGATACAATATAAAATTTTTGACCGCGCCTGATATACTTGCTATAATGAATTAAAGGAGTGGTCTGAATGTTTCAGGTAGGAGATAAAGTCGTTTATCCTATGCATGGTGCCGGGATTATTGAATCTATTGAGGAAAGAGAAGTATTGGGAGAAATTCGAAAATATTATGTGATGCATTTGCCTGTTGGAAATATGAAGGTTTTTGTTCCTTTAAACAGTGTAGGAAACCTGGGACTGCGCGATGTTATAGACCAGTCTGAGGTGGAAACGGTTTTAGCAGTCCTGCAGTCAGAAAATGTACCGACAACTCTGGCTTGGAACAGGCGCTATCGGGCAAACCTGGAGAAAATCAAAAGCGGGAATATATTGGAAGTTGCTGATGTTGTGCGCAGCTTGTCCTGCAGGGAAAAAGAAAAAGGCCTTTCTACCGGAGAAAAGAAGATGTACGAAAATGCCTGTCAGATCTTGATAAGTGAGCTGGTTTTGGCAGAAGCATCTCAGGAAGATGATGTCCGGAGCTGGCTGAACAAGATTTTAGCCTGAAACAGCAGATCATGGATAGCTGCTGTTGATACGATATGGCTTGATAATTATTGGTAATTTAAAGTATAATGTAAAGGATTTTAGATAGTTCAAGTGGGAGGTGAGATGATGATTCGTAGTATTTTCCGTGTAGTTATTACACTTTTATTCGGTGGTTTAGGTCTCTACCTGAATTACCATCTGGATATTCTTTCTAAGCTGGGATGGACCTATACGACACTCCTGGTGTCATCGTTGGGAATGGCTGCAGTCTTTGCTCTGTTGGCTTTTTTTATATGTCCTGTTCTTATGCGTGCTTGCTCTGTTCTGATACGCTGGACAGATGCCAGATTGCAGAAAATTCCGATACAGGAGCTGTTCAGTGGTGTCATAGGGGTAATAATCGGACTTATTATAGCTGCTTTGTTCAGTCTTTCATTTATTAGCATACCATATTTTGGACCGCTTTTATCGTTGGTTTTAAGCCTTGTCTTAGGTTATCTGGGTTTAAGCCTTGGGACGAAACGCAAAGAAGAGGTTTTGTCTTTTTTTAATCTTTTTGCCAGATTAAGAGATAAGGGTGAAAAGGGTGAAAAAAATAAAGAAGATAAGCTGGCTCAGAAGGCCTGCCTTCTGTCAGGTTATAAGGTTCTGGATACCAGTGTGATCATCGATGGCCGGATTGCCGACATCGTGAAGACCGGTTTTATTGAGGGGACCCTGCTTATTCCCAGTTTTGTTTTGGAGGAATTGCGCCATATTGCTGATTCCTCAGATCTGCTGAAACGGAATCGCGGCCGAAGAGGGTTGGATATCTTGAAACAGGTGCAAAAAGAGGCTGTCATCAATGTTGAAATACGCGAGCAGGATTTTGAGGATATTACGGAGGTTGATTCCAAACTGGTACGTCTGGGTCAAACCTTGGGTTGTCCTCTGTTGACCAATGATTATAATTTAAACAAGGTAGCAGAACTACAGGGTGTACAGGTGCTTAATATCAACGAATTGGCTAATGCCGTGAAACCAATTGTTTTGCCTGGTGAAGAAATGCAGGTCCAGGTCATGAAAGAAGGTAAAGAGCCTGGTCAAGGAGTGGCTTATCTTGATGACGGGACGATGATTGTTGTTGACACCGGCCGCCGCTATATCGGTCAGAATATTACTGTTCTGGTAACCAGTGTTTTGCAGACAGCAGCAGGACGGATGATTTTCGCTAAACCTAAAGCAATAGCGGGGAAAAAGACAGTAGATTTTACCCCTAATGAGGTGGATGCCTTTGGTTGATTTGGGAGTGGTTATTCCTGCTGCTGGCTCAGGTAAACGGATGGGGGCAGAGGTTAACAAACAATTCCTGACTTTGGCCGGTCTGCCGATCCTGGCTCATACGATCAGGGTGTTTCAGTTTTCTTGCAATGTTGCCGAAATAGTGATTGTGGGCGCAGAAGATGATCTTTTGCAGATTAGGGCCATTGTAGAAAAGCTGCAATTTGATAAGGTCAGAGCAATTGTTGCGGGAGGGTCCCAACGCCAGGACTCTGTGTTTGCGGGAATTAAGGCGCTTGCTTCGGTAATTCAGCGTGTAGTTGTTCATGATGGGGCTAGGCCTCTTTTGACTTTAAAGCAGTTGGATTGCTTTTTACAGGAAGCACAAGGCAATCCGGCTGCTATTATGGCTGTCCCGGTAAAAGATACTATAAAGCGTGTTTCGGCAACAGGAATGGTCGTGGAAACCTTGCCCCGGGGACTCTTGCGAGCGGCTCAGACGCCTCAGGTTTTTGAGCGGGCTCTTTTGGAAAAAGTGCATTCTCTGGCTTTGGAACAAGGCTATCAGGGGACAGACGATGCTTCCCTGCTGGAACATTTTGGCTATCCGGTGGCTGTTTTGGAGGGTTCCCGGGAGAATCTTAAAATCACGACCCCGCAAGATTTATGGCTGGCCGAACATATTATGAGGCAAAAAGAGACCCTTCTTTAAGAGGGGGGTCAGGGGGCGGGGTAAGTTCACCGACGTTCCAGAGCCATGCGTTTGACGACTCCGCGGCAAGGGTTCATTTGCCGCTGTACCCTGGGGGCGATCAGCACGGGAGTGGATCCGGACAGAAAGAGAGGCGGATTGGGGAATAAGGGAGATGAGAAGTTTTAGAGTAGGAATTGGCTATGATGTGCATGCTTTGGCGCCAGGGCGCAGGCTGATCCTGGGGGGAGTTGACATTCCTCATGAACGTGGTTTACTGGGGCATTCTGATGCCGATGTTTTGACACATGCCATTATGGATGCCTTGTTGGGGGCCTTAGCCCGGGGTGATTTGGGCAGGCACTTTCCCGATCAGGATCCGGGTTATAAAAATATTTCCAGTCTGCTTTTATTGGCTAAGGTAATGGATCTGGTCAAGGCAGAGGGTTATCGGGTCAGTAATATGGATAGCATAATCGTTGCTCAACAACCTAAACTGGCTCCTTTTATTGCCGGGATGAGATATAACCTGGCAGGTATTCTGGCTGTGCGGGAAGAGGTTGTTTCTGTAAAAGCCACAACCAGCGAGCATTTGGGGTTTGAGGGGCGGGAGGAAGGAATAAGCGCTCAGGCGATCATAAGTTTAATTAAGATGGAGGAATAAGGGAATGAATGTCAGAGTTAGATTTGCCCCCAGTCCAACAGGACCGTTACATATAGGGGGGGCACGCTCGGCCCTGTTTAATTATTTATTGGCCCGTAAATTTTCAGGAAATTTCATTGTGCGCAGTGAAGATACTGATTTGGATCGTTCCAGTCTGGAATCAGAGCATAATATTTTGGAGGCTTTGCGCTGGCTGAATATTACCTGGGATGAGGGTATCGAAGTTGGGGGAGACTATGCACCTTATCGACAAACTGAGCGCCTGGCTCTCTATCGGGAATTTGCGGACAGGCTTTTCCAAAGTGGACATGCTTATTTTTGTTATTGCTCAGAGGAAGAATTGGAAAAGGAGCGCGAGGAATTGATTTCACGGGGTCAGCCTCCCCGTTACATGGGAAAATGCCGTAATCTGTCTGCGGCAGAGCGGGCGGAGAAAGAGGCTGCCGGGCTGAAGCCTGTGGTGCGCTTTCGGGTTCCTGAGGGCGAGCAAATCCTGGTCAAGGATCTGGTTCGGGGAGATATAGTTTTTGAAAGTGATGGTATTGGTGATTATGTCATAATCAAATCAGATGGTATTCCAACTTATAATTTTGCCGTTGTCGTCGATGACACAACTATGAAAATCAGCCATGTGATACGGGGAGAGGAACATCTCTCCAACACCCCGCGGCAGATATTGATTTATCAGGCCCTGGGGGAACCTGCACCAGAATTTGCCCATATCTCCCTTATTTTAAATACTGAGGGTAAGAAAATGAGCAAGCGGGACGGGGATACGGCGGTGATCGATTATCGGGCTAAAGGTTATTTGCCTGAGGCTGTGGTGAATTTTATCGTTCTCTTAGGCTGGGCTCCCCCGGGGGAAGAGGAATTCTTCAGCCTGGCAGAGTTAATAGAGATCTTTTCTTTGGAGAGAGTTTCTAAAAGCCCGGCCATTTTCGACCTTAATAAATTGAAATGGATCAATGCCCATTATCTGAAATTAGCCTCCCCGGAGAGAATTGCCCACTTGGCTTTGCCGTATTTGCGCCAGATGGGGGTATTTGGGGAAGGGGAATTAACGGCAGGGCAAGAACAGTGGCTGCTTGATTTTGTGGCTACAGTTGTCAGTCATCTTTCCTGTATTTCCGAAATCTGTGATTTTGTCCATTATGTATACGGAGATAGTGTCCGGGAAATGGATGAGGAAGCCCGGCAAATACTTCTGGGTGAAACTGTACCGAATGTTTTGGATCTGTTCCACCAAAAGATCACACAGATTGAACAGCTATCAGCCGAGTCGGCAAAACTCCTTCTCAAACAAATTACCAAGGAACTGAAAATCGGCGGAAAACAGGTTTTTATGCCGCTGCGGATAGCCCTGACTGGGCAAATGCATGGCCCGGAACTTAACAATATTATTGCTTTGCTGGGCAAAGAAAATGTGCTGAAGAGACTGGAGGAGAGCCGGTCCAGGCTGAGGGATTGACAGAAGTTTGGCTATTCTCTATAATTAAGCACAATTCCAGAGGATAATGTGAAGATGGGAAAGAGTACAAGAGATTATTTTGTTGCAGCGAGGACATGGATGGTGCAAGATGTCCCAAAGAACTTTTGGAAGTGCCTCCCGGAGCAGGTCAGAAGAAGCAGCAGTATTCTGATCCGTTGCAACCGCGTTAAGGTTTGGAGTAGGAACAGGTCATTTTCTGTTCAAACAGGGTGGAACCGCGGAATCCTTCGTCTCTGGATGGAGGGTTCTTTTTTTTGACATTATTGATGGTTGGCTGATATGTGTGGAATATTGGAAAATTGTCTGAAAGAAATGGGGGAGCGAGTCAATGCCACTGAGACTGTACAACACAATGACCAGGCAAAAGGAAATATTCAAGCCTCGCCAAGATGGTAAAGTGGGCATTTATGCCTGTGGACCGACAACTTATAATTATTTTCATCTGGGTAATGCCCGGATGTTGGTTGCCTTTGATATGATTCGCCGTTATCTTCAGTATCGGGGATATGAGGTCACTTATGTGCAGAATTTCACTGATGTGGATGACAAAATAATCAAAAAAGCCCAGGAAGAGGGTATGGAAGCTCTGACCTTGGCTCAGAAATATATTGATGAATATTTCAAGGATGCCCAAAAATTGAATATACTGCCAGCCACTGTGCATCCCAAAGCAAGCGAGCATATTGCCGAAATACTGGAAATTATCCAGGGCTTGCAGGAGGCAGGACTGGCATATGTTGTAGATGGAGATGTCTACTTCGCGATTAATCGTTTTTCTGGTTATGGAAAACTGTCTGGCCGGAATCTGGAGGATATGCAGGCTGGTGCCCGAGTAGAGGTTGATGAACGCAAACGCCATCCAATGGATTTTGCTCTCTGGAAAGCAGCCAAAGCCGGCGAACCGTTCTGGGAGAGCCCCTGGGGAAAAGGTCGTCCGGGCTGGCATATTGAATGTACGGCAATGTCGCTTAAATATCTGGGTGCCGGATTTGATATTCATGGCGGCGGCGGAGACCTGGTCTTTCCGCATCATGAAAATGAAATCGCCCAGTCTGAAGGGTATCTGCACGGAGCAGAATTTGCCCATTACTGGATGCATACGGCTTTTTTAACTGTTAATCAGGAAAAGATGTCCAAGTCACTGGGCAACTTTTTTACCGTGAGGGAATTACTGCAGCATTTTCCCGGTGAAGTCCTGCGTTTTTATCTGCTGAGCACCCACTATCGCAGTCTGCTGGACTTTGATGATCACAAGCTGACAGAGGCTCAAAAAGGGTTGGCTCGCCTGCAGACCAGTGTCAGGCTGGCGGCCGAGACTATTACCAGAATTGAAGCGGCAGCAGATACCGCTCCTGGCGAAGGGAACAAGGCAGCAAGCATTGTTCTGTTGCAGGCTGCTGCCAGGGCCCGGGAAGATTTTATTGCAGCTATGGATGATGATTTTAATTCTTCCCTGGCTTATGCTAGTCTTTTCGAATTGGCCAAAGCAATCAATTCTTCTCTCGGGGTTAAGGAAACGGTGATTGAGGATCTGAAAAGTGCCCGGCAAACATTGTTGGAACTGGCCGAGGTACTGGGCTTTGATCTGGCAAATCCGGTATCTGTAAAAACTCTGGCTGAAGCTGGTGAGGATAAATTATTGTCTCCGGTAATGGAGATCCTGATTCAGGTCCGGAATCGTTTGCGCCAGAAGAAAGATTGGGAAACGGCAGATTATATTCGTGATGCTCTGAAGGAAATCAATGTCCTGATTGAGGATACTCCCCAGGGAACACGCTGGCAGGTATAAAACAAGGCCTTGGAGATAATTCTAAAGTGGTATTCTGCTGCAGAAACCCCATAGGAATAAGGACAACAAAATTGCCCGTTTGTAAACGCTCAGAGGAAGGTGTGTTAATCTGTTTAGTCTGGCAAATAAACGTTGGCAGGAAATAAATGCCCTGACTTTGGCATATTTAGGCGATGCAGTATATGAGTTCTGGGTAAGAACGCATTTGCTGAGTCTGGGTTATGAGAAAGTACAGGAACTTCATCAAGCAGCCATTGGTTACGTTCGGGCTGGCACGCAAGCGCAGATTCTTCACAGGCTGATGCCGGAGTTAAATGACATTGAAAAGCAGGTTGTCATGCGCGGCCGAAATGCCAAAGGGAGTTGTCCCAGGAATGTTGATGTTACCACCTACCGCCATGCCACAGCCTTTGAGTGTTTAGTGGGGTATTGGCAGCTGGAAGGCCGCCTGGAACGCATGAATTGGGCATTTGCTCAGATCGATCAGATCCTCGGGGATCAGCAAGCAAGATAATAGGCAGGGAACAGCTTTTTGCTGTTCCTTGTGTTTTAGTTATTTTAGCAATATTATTATAATGGTGAGGATTAAAGAAAAATGAATGCCTTTTGATCTGTC
Organism: Peptococcaceae bacterium UBA2264; assembly: GCA_002347475.1. Classification (GTDB taxonomy): domain Bacteria; phylum Bacillota; class Desulfitobacteriia; order Desulfitobacteriales; family Desulfitobacteriaceae; genus UBA2264. Next base: position 5,317 of record DDXI01000179.1, on the reverse strand, counting down.
TGTAAAACCTGCAGCAAATATATTTGGAAGATTTTCTGGTGGAGGCCGATAATTATGAAAAAAAAATATGTTGGGGAAGGCAAGGTTGTCTTAATTGCCGGCGGCGGCAAGATCTATACCGATATTGCTGCCCGCTTCATCAGATCGGAAAGATCGCTTGAAGAGATAATTGCAACGCCTTATTCCCGTGAACTGGTCCGTAAAATCATTACCAGCGGACATAAGGCAGCTGTAGAATTTGACTTTTTTGTTTTTGGCATAGAAGGTTATTCCAGGGTTACCGAGGTGCAGCTTGTCAGAAAAAGGATAGCCTCTTATATGATCAAAACCGGCAGGGCTGATAAAGCTGGGAAAAGATCTTTTGATATGGTTATTCCCAGAGGTATAGAAGCAACGAAATATAAATATCCCCTGCCCGTGGACGCAGTTGTTCTGGAGGACGGCAGCCCGCTGGCTAAATATCTGCCGCCGGGCAAAACAACTCTCTATTACCCTGTCGATGCTGATTGCCTAATGAGTATGATTGAGGGCTGGTATCGAAAGGGCATTGAGGACGGCCTGCCGGAAGAGGAACTGCGCTATCTGAAACCCCAGGCTACGGAGTTTAAGGCCCTTATCGGGATGAATGCTCATGCCTTGACAGATTGGTTCGCTATCCGCTGTTGTCGTAATGCTCAGACGGAAATTCGGGATCTGGCCAATAAAATGCTGGCCCTCTGTAAAAAAGCTGCCCCTGATTTGTTTGAAGATGCCGGGCCCAGTTGTCAGGTTCTGGGCTATTGCCCGGAAAATGAGATGCAAAATGAGAACTGCCGGGGGAAGGTCATCCCCAAAAAGCAGGCCCTGGAAATACTTGGCAGAGCAGGCAGATGTTAAAACAGGCTCTGCTGTACGAGTAAGCAGTGGAAAATATCCTGGAAGGGGAAAAGCTTTGAACGAGGAAATTATCTATGGACGGAATTCTCTGCAGGAACTATTACAAAGCGGCAAACCGATCAATAAAGTGCTTTTTCAGACAGAGACTCAAAACAGGCGCAATCAGGATCTGATAGCTCTGCTGAAAGACCGGGGGATCCCTTTTCAATTTGTTGATCGTGTAACTCTGGACAGGTTAAGCAGGCAAGGAGTGCACCAGGGAGTTTTGGCTTATATAGCAGCCCAGGAGTATTCCAGTCTGGGAGATATTTTGAGTACAGCACGGGCCAAAGGAGAGGATCCCTTGATTTTGGTTTTGGACGAAATCTCAGATCCCCATAATTTGGGAGCCATGTTAAGAACAGTCAATGCTGTCGGAGCTCACGGAGTGGTGATCCCCAAACGTCGCAGTGTGGCCCTGACCGGTACAGTGGCAAAAGTTTCTGCCGGGGCTGTCGCCTATGTCAAGGTGGCTCGGGTAAGTAACCTGGTTCAGGCCCTGAAGCAGCTGCGCAAAGAGGGCTGCTGGATTTCAGGGGCAGATGCCGGGGGAACAGACGCCTTTAAGACTGATTTAAAAGGACCACGTGTTCTGGTTGTTGGCGCTGAGGGCCAAGGCTTAAGCCGCTTAGTCCGGGAAACCTGCGATGAGATTATCAGCTTGCCCATGTATGGTGAGATCACGTCTCTTAATGCCGCCGTGGCCGGATCTGTTTTGCTCTATGAGATTATCCGCCAAAGAAAAGAAGTTGAGAAGGGCCGGTGATCCGAAAGTATACCTTGACGCTTTTCTTTGCTGTCGAGTATACTAGGTATAGTTATGGATAAAGAGAATAAGAATGCGATTTTGATCACCATGAGACAGGGGGGATCAGTTTGAGTTTTAGCGCCCAACCTGAGGTGCCGGCAGGCTATGAAGTAATTGAGGTTATTATCGACGAAGAGGTTGTCGAGCTGGCTAAAGAGGGCGATGCAACATCGCTGGAACATTTGATCAATAAGTACAAGAATTTTGTCAGAGCTAAAGCCCGCTCCTATTTTTTGATTGGGGCTGATCGTGAGGACATAATCCAGGAAGGAATGATTGGCTTATACAAAGCCATTCGTGACTTCAGGGGCGACAAGCTTTCCTCCTTTCGGGCTTTTGCCGAATTATGTATCACCAGACAGATTATTACGGCTATCAAAACAGCGACTCGCCAAAAACATATCCCGCTTAATTCTTATGTTTCTTTGAATAAGCCTATCTATGATGAGGACTCAGACCGTACTCTTCTGGATATCATATCCGGCACTAAAATAACCGATCCGGAAGAACTGATTATCAGCCGTGAGGAATTCGATGATATTGAGGAAAAGATGGGAGAAATTCTGAGCTCCTTGGAATGGAGAGTCCTGATGGCCTATCTGGAAGGCAAGTCCTATCAGGAAATTGCGGTTGATTTGCGGCGTCATGTGAAATCGATCGACAATGCCTTGCAAAGAGTGAAGAGGAAACTGGAGAGGTATCTGGAACGCCGGGACAGCTGACAATACCTTGGTTTAGGCTCTTGTAATTATAATTTCCTTATGCTATACTAATTAAGCATCTGGGCCGATGTAGCTCAATTGGCAGAGCAGCTGATTTGTAATCAGCAGGTTGCGGGTTCGAGTCCCATCGTCGGCTCCATGAATTTTAATGGGTAGGTGGCCGAGTGGTTAAAGGCGGCAGACTGTAAATCTGTTCCGAAAGGTACGGTGGTTCGAATCCATCCCTGCCCACCATTTCAGAAGTCAGAGTACTAAAGCCGGAGGGCGGAGAGAACAATGATTTTCTGAACTTTAACTTAAACGGCAGATAGCTGATTTCTGACCTTAATATCGCGGGGTGGAGCAGTTGTAGCTCGTCGGGCTCATAACCNNAGGTCGTTGGTTCAAATCCAACCCCCGCAACCAAAGCAAAACAAGGCAGTTTAACTGTCTTTTTTCATTTCTGAGAAGGAAATATCCCGAAAGGGAACTTCCTTGACATGAAATACATATTGTGATAAATTGTTATGAGCGCTGGAATGATTTCGGTGATATGCTCAAGGTCAGGGAGGTGTTTAGTAATGCGTGTTGGCATCATCTTAGCGTGTACGGAGTGTAAACACCGTAACTACGCTTCAATAAAAAATAAAAAAAATAATCCCGATCGTTTAGAAATCAAAAAATACTGCAAATTCTGTAAATCCACTACCCCCCACAAAGAAACGAAGTAATTCTTAATTTTTTTTTGCATTTCTATTGTTTACCAAGAAACATTGTCAGATTTTCAAAGGCGCTGATGTCGTGTGAGGATGTGAGGTAATGGGTGCTGTAAAGAAACCGGCTAATGCCCAGAAACAAGTAAAAAAGACATCGGAGTATTTCCGTGGGGTTTGGAGTGAACTCAAAAAGGTTCAATGGCCTAATCGTAAGCAACTGGCTATCTATACCGGGGTCGTATTCGTTGCAGTGGCGATTGTATCTTTTTTGATGTGGATTGTCGACAGTGGGCTGAGTTATATCCTGACTAAAATCTTGCCCGGTTAAATATTCCGCGGGAGGTTGGAATCCCGTTAAAGGGGGGTTCCTGGTTAAAATGGAGATGAAAAACTGGTATGTCATTCACACATACTCAGGCTATGAGAATAAGGTGAAGACAAATCTGGAAAAACGGGTTGAATCAATGAACATGGAGGATAAGATCTTCCGTGTTTTGGTTCCTATGGAAGATGAGATAGAGTATAAGAACGGGAAGAAAAAGATCGCCAAACGCAAGGTTTTTCCCGGATACGTACTGGTTGAAATGGAAATGACGGATGATTCCTGGTATGTAGTACGCAATACTCCTGGTGTTACCGGTTTCGTAGGAACCGGTGCCAAGCCCATACCATTGCAGGAGAGTGAAGTTGCAGCTATCCTGCGGCAGATGGGATTAGAAGAAAAACATACTGTAATCGATATTAATGTCGATCAGAGCGTTAAGGTTGTGGCAGGACCTTTTAAAGACTTTATCGGAGTTGTCCAACAGATAATGGAAGATAAAGGGAAACTGCGGGTTATTGTATCAATGTTCGGCAGAGAAACACCGGTTGAATTAGAATTTGCACAAGTCGAAAAACTCGACTAGCAGATAAGAGAGATTATCCTTACAAGGAGGTGTAAAAATGGCAAAGAAAGTTGTTGGAATGGTCAAATTAGCAATCAATGCGGGCAAAGCCACACCGGCACCTCCGGTTGGTCCGGCTTTGGGACAGCATGGCGTTAATATTATGGCTTTCTGCAAGGAGTATAATGAGCGGACAAAGGATCAGGCAGGATTGATTATTCCGGTCGAAATTACGGTTTTTGAAGACCGTTCTTTTACCTTTATAACCAAGACTCCGCCGGCTTCTATTTTGCTCAAAAAAGCGCTGAATATTGCTTCAGGATCTCCTGAACCAAACCGCAAGAAGGTTGGTACGGTAGATAAGGCAAAAGTTCGGGAAATAGCTGAACTTAAAATGAAAGATCTCAATGCGGCCAGTGTGGAGGCAGCTATGCGTATGGTAGAAGGCACCGCGCGCAGCATGGGCATTGAGATCAGCGAGTAAGTCAGAGCAATAAGATAATTGAAAAGCAAGTCAGGAAAGAAATGTGGGAGGGCTTGGCCCGTGTAACCACAAGGAGGTTAAGAAATGGCCAAAGTAAGTAAAAATTATCAGGAGGCTGTTAAAGCCTATGAACACAGTACTTTGTATGAACCTGCTGAGGCTTTGGCAATTGTCAGGAAAATAGCCAAGGCTAAGTTTGATGAGACGATTGAAGCGGCTTTTAGACTGGGTATTGACACCCGTCATGCTGATCAGCAGATACGGGGTGCTGTTGTCCTGCCTAATGGAACTGGAAAAACCAGAACAGTACTGGTTTTTGCCAAAGGGGATAAGGCTAAGGAGGCAGAATTGGGTGGTGCCGATTTTGTCGGCGCAGAAGACATGATTGCCAAAATTGAACAAGGATGGTTTGATTTCGATGTAGTTGTTGCTACTCCGGATATGATGGGATTGGTTGGAAAACTGGGACGTGTTTTGGGCCCCAAGGGACTTATGCCTAATCCGAAAACCGGGACAGTCACTTTTGAAGTAACCCGCGCTATCAAAGATATCAAAGCCGGTAAGATCGAGTACCGGGCAGACAAGGCCGGTATTATTCATGCCCCGATTGGTAAGGTTTCCTTTGATGACGAGAAATTGCTCGAGAATTATAAAACCTTGGCCGAAACAATAATGAAGGCCAAACCAGCTGCTGCCAAAGGTCAGTTTGTGCGCTCTGTCACGGTTTCCTCTACAATGGGACCCGGTGTGCGTATCAATCCTTTGAAAGCTTTATAGGAATAAGGACTTGACACTATTTTTCAGTA
>DDXI01000072.1 GCA_002347475.1 Peptococcaceae bacterium UBA2264 | reverse complement strand
GCTATTTGACGGCTTCTCCATCGGTTCCAATGACCTGACCCAGCTAACCCTGGGCGTCGACAGGGATTCGACTTTAGTGGCCCATGACTTTGATGAGCGGGATCCCGGCGTCATGAAAATGGTCTCCATGGCGATCCATGGCGCGGAAAGAAACGACCGCCANNGGCTCCCAGCGATTATCCGGAATTCGCCGAATTTATTGTCCGGGAAGGCATCGATTCCATGTCCCTGAATCCTGATTCCATCATGAAAATCACCCTGAAGGTGCTTGAAATCGAAAATAAACTCTCCGGGCGCGGCAGCTCTAAGACGCCTCGCCATCCTCCAGGAAAAAAGCAGGATGAGAAGCGTCACCGTCGATCCGATCCCTTAGAGTAACCCGCTCGATTCCAAAAGCGTCAGAACATGGCTGTTTGTTATTTTGTTCCCCAGGAGCTGCCTGAATTTAGCCGAATGGGTTTTGCCATCCGAACGAAGGGATTCCAATTCTTTGGAGATTGCTGCCTGCTTGGCTCGCAAATCATCGCATAGATTTTCAAACTTTGCCAGTTTATCGATGGCATCCCCATAATAGCCTCTAGCATCGTGCTGAACTTTGGTCTCATCGGCAATCATAAAACCGCCGTCTGACCACCTGATCGTGAATCGCTCCATGGGCTCTGCTCCTTTCACCATGCTTGCAAGAATCTTCAGTCATAGTTTATCATAACGTTCTCTCAATAATAATACTTTTTCAATGATGATCCGCTGAAACGGCTGATCCTGATCCTCCAATCAAACGAGACATTGCGCATAAAAAATCTCAGGCATCGGCCTGAGATTTTTTATATTGAAGCATATCCCTTCGTATTCGGAGGTCATCGCTGGATGATCATCGACTTCCTTATTTAAGCGTCTCTTTTACAACAGGTTACCATGACATGGTAACTGAACATGCAAAGACCCATAATCATCACATCGGTTAAACTGAGCATCATGGTTACTGTACTCATTACGTATCGCTCTCCTCAAATCCGACGCTTTAGGCTTTCTTCCTTCGGATGAATTGATTATACGCAGGCATTCCACCGTGTGCAAGAAAAATAAATATAATATAACAATATGTAATTTCAACAGCGACGGTTAGCGGTTTCTGCATCACAGGTTATTACGACCGTCCCCAACAGCCTTCATTAATGCTTGCAGTTAAGGATCTTTCCGGGCGGGCAGACATCCATGTTAACCCGCGCTAATTGATTGGGCCGATCGGGCTTTCGATTCTTAAGCAATTTCAGAAAACGAGGTTTTCCGTCTGAAAAAAAAATAAATATATTTGTTAGATCATACCAGAGTTTATCCCGTTTTTTGCCCAAAAGCCAAAAGACTTCTTGCGAAGTCTTTTGAATCCAATTCTCTCAAGCATAGGATGAAGGGATGCCCAGGTACTCTTCAAGACATAATCCGCTTTCATAGACCTTCGCCGCCATGTCGATGCCGAGAAACCGGAGGTGCCATGGCTCATATTGATACCCTGTGATGCTTTCTTTTCCTTCGGGGTACCGAAGGATGAATCCATATTTATATCCGTTGTTTCTGACCCATTCGCCTTCTTTCGAATTGCCGAAGGTGCCGCTGATGGTGTTCAGATCAAAGGCCATGCCGGTTTGATGCTCGGAATGCCCCGGCTTCGCTGAGAAGGTGTCCGTCCGGCTTTGTCCGTACAAGGCCACATTCCGGTTGTAGATTTGTTCTTGCAGGCTATAGGATCGGAACCCGGACGAAATATATATCGTCAATCCGGCGGCTTTGGCGTCGGCCTGCATGATGTTGAAGGCCTGGCGCGCTGCGGCATTTTCTCCGGGGTGGTAGCTTTCCGGCAAAGAATAGGTTTTGTTGGCGATAAGGATGCCCTGGATCGTCACCAAGGTGGTGCTGTTTTTTCCCGTGTATCGTGTTTCTGCAGTTTTAACGCCGCCGAGGTATTTTCTCTCGTATTCTTTAAATGGGTATACCTCTTCATAGCCTTCAAAACGCCATTCGGTCAAGGCCTCATGACACTTGCCGTTATAACGTATCCTGGCCGTCTTTTCACCGTTGACATACAAGGCTTCTACTTCCCGGTATGGTTCGGCCATCTCAAAATAACTGTAGCGCCACGCTCCGACATCCTGCCGGCTCATGAGGATCAGATTGGAATCCTGGATCCAGACCACATGATATCCCAGGTTTTCCTGCAGGAATCTCAAAGGGACCATGATCCGGCCCTCTACAATGCATAAAGGCACATCAAGGGTCTTCTCCTGATCATTGACGGTGGCCCGATCGCTGCCCATGGAAAAAACGATGAGGCTGCTGTCATCCGCCGCTTTGACGGATCGGGTGGTTTCATCCCATTCCACATGAAGCCCCATGGATTCGGAGACGGATCTCATGGGCACAAAGGTTCTGCCTCCAATGATTTGAGGCTTGGTTTCCATGGGGATTTCCGCCCCGTCCAACGCGATGCGAATGTGGTCAGATTTCTGGTAATCCATATTTTCAAACATGAACGGTGCGCTGTCAGCATAGGCAGGGCTTGGCTGATGGATTCCTGCAAGGGCAAATAAAAATAAAGCGGCAACGATTTTAGCTCTTCTCATCGCGTTCTCCTTGAAATATTCAGATTTGGTATTTTTAATGTTCCTATTTATAGTGCAAATCGAATTGTTTTACGGTTCAGCGATAAATTTAATCGGGATATGGCTTGCATCACAGTATGGATGATTCCTTGATCCGCCACAACGGCATAACATTGCTCTGTTTCGTGTCTCGTAACAAAACCCATCGGCAGCGACCACCGGTATATTTCCTTTGATAAAAATCCCGCTGCTAACGCCTTGTTGGGGATCCTGAATGATATCGATCTCCGGTCCATAGGATGGCTCGATCAAGTTGCCATTCTTTTCCCTGGCGACCAGTCTGCCCGCCGGGCAATCGCTGGCTGCCTTGATCGCTTCTTTGATATTTTCTGCATTAATTGAGTCTTCTGTCAGTTCCCATACATTGCCATGCTTCCTGTGACAAAAGCGGGCATAGGCACAGCGATTGTCATCCATCAAATCAATGCCGGGTCCCTCCAGAAGTTCAGCCCTTTCATGAAATCGATCTCTTGAAGCGGTCTCCTTGCCGACAAAGCCGCAGGTCTCATGGGAGCCATCACAAAAAGGCGCATTTTTTGAATGACCGCAGCGGCAAAGGGCATAGGCCTCAGCTTGGGGTAATTCACGTCCGTTTTCGAATTCATATTCCCTTCCCTTGGGGACGATGATTTTCTCATATAATGGAACATGGCCTGATACAAGATAAGGCCCTGCTTCTGTTATTTTTATCTTTACATCCTGATTTGACATTTCGCATCCCTCCTTTGATCATTATATTGAACTTTATCTGTTTGGACAAATCAATTTATGAAGTGATTGCGAAACCCTTCAACATTATGATTCTCAATTCCGCTACAAAGCTCTATCCAAATCGCAAGGGGTGTATTCCGATTTCCAATCAGCTGATCATCACCCCATCGATTCGCCATCCGTGGGCGAGACGACTTTATTGAACCAGTGTATAAATCCGCAGCGTTTACATATTAATATTTTAGTACTCTCATTGAGCCAATCCAGTCCAAGATACGTCATGCCTCGGGTATTGAGCAATGCATTGCCCGGTTCAAACCGGTCGTGTCCGCAATGCACACAGCAGATCTTTATCTGAGCCTCGGAAACAAATCGCTGTTCATTCGAACTTTCGTCCTTTTCATTGATATATGCCTCTCCCTTTTTTCGAATGTTTTCCAATTCTTCTTTGCTGTAATACATCTTAACCCTCCTCCAGCCATATCATTATTTCTTAAAGTCATTCCCCTTATTATGCCATATTAACTCAGTTCCTGCGAGTTTCAACGCAGGAGGGAATTTAAACAAAAAAAAGACTTCTTGCGAAGCCTTTGATCTTAAAAATGGTGGGCGGTAATGGACTCGAACCATCGACCCCTACGATGTCAACGTAGTACTCTAGCGAGATTGGCTTGTTTACATCGTCTATATCCGAAAACTACACGGTTTCGCAAAGTGATTCCTCACCTTTTGAAGTCTATCGGTTTATTGGCCATAGTTAGTAATAATAGGTATTTCAGCGTTTTAATATTAGCTATAATTTGTCCGTTTTATGTAGTGTTTTATTGTCTTTGACAACAAACTGACAACATATTGAAGGCAGCTTATTTTGCGTGTTATATCTCAATTAGTAAAGATTTATTTTTAAGTGCGTTTCTAAACTCAATAAGGAATTGATTAACGTCCTTTTCCTTTCCTATTTTGTTTATAGTACACTCCCATATTATTATGACTTTTATATTTTGGTTGTTTAATTCCATATAGATTTTATTATCCCTATCTATATTTTTATTAAATTTATTTGTCCAAAATTCCACATTTGATTTGGGAATATTTGTTGTTTTACATAATTCATGCCTATGCCAAAAGCAACCATTTATAAATATCGCAGTTTTGTATTTCTGCAAATACAAATCAGGTTTTCCGCTAATCTCTTTCTTATGAAGCCTATATCTATATCCACCTTTAAATAATATTTTACGGATTTTCAATTCAATAGATGTGTCCTTACTTCTAATCTTGGACATGTTTAGACTGCGATTTTCTGGAGATAATTTATCAGTCATATCATTTCACCATTATAATTAAATTCTAAGAAGCACCAATTTTCTATGGTCTCCATTCATTTGTAAACCACTGTCTCTGAGAAAGCCATTGATTTGATGCTTTAACTGCGTGGTCAATAAATAATGTCATTTCTATGCCTATTGGGTATATTCTATCTTTACTATACTTATCAGAAAAAACATACATTCCATGCCATCCGTTATGCGGATGCTCTGTTGTTCCACCATTTACCATGTTTTGGAATTTGGCTAACCTTAAGAAATCCCCATTAAGGACTAAAGCAACACTCCAAAAATAAGCTTGCATAGCATGTTGTGAAGGTTCTCTGTCTCTTGTTACTCTATCTCTTATACTTGTTTTGCTTTGAATGCATCCATATACGTAATTTTTGTCATCCTTTTTTATCACTGAGTATAAATCAAAAACACTTGATTTTATTTGTTCTTTTAACCAACTTATATCTCGTACCTCATTGTGAATCTCACCTAATTTAATCATATTATTTAAATCTTTTTGCAATAAGATACTTATATCATAATGGTTTAGGACATCATTCCCTAGCAATTTGATCATTTCTTCAAATGCATGTCCACTACTCTTTTTCCAACTATTATCAGCACTTATAACCGAGTTAATAACATCTATACTAATTATCCCTGACTTTCTGTGAACATGAGCTGAATAAATTGTCTTCCATATTTCCGCTGGTTCTTCTTTAGGGTATTCTCTCATTGCTCCAATTATTGTTTCCCTTATTGCTTTCTTTTGCGAATATGCCTCATCGCAGGAGCTTAAATACTCACTATCAAAAATTTCCTTATAGTTTTTAATGCAATAATCAATATAAGTCATTTATTCTCCTCCAGAATTTTTTTAATTACCATACCCCATGCATATGATAGTAAAGGAGGCACAGAATCTCCTATTTGTTCATATTTATCTTGCTCTTTAGCGTTATGCGGACAAATATATGAACCTCCTGCGAAGTCATAACTATCAGGAAAACTCTGTAATCTTGCTACTTCTCTAACTGTTAATGCCCTATCATGTATAGGATGTATAAATTCATCAAGACAATGTGATGTGACAGTTGGACAGGGACTATTTTCAATTAACCGTCTATTTCTTTGAATATACCATTTTCGAGGTAAAACTTTCCTTTTTTGTAATTCTTCAATTTCTGAAGAACTAAATTTAGAAAATAAATTTTTCAGTCCTTCACCCTGTTTAATATAAGTAAATCTCTCTATTGTCCCTTCCCTATGATTTGGAGCTTTGTGGTATGTTAATTCCTTTGTAGTTTTTCCCAGCTTCCAAAATGTATCATTTTTCATTAATGCAGTATACTCATTACTTCTATTTAAGTATTTTCTATTCTCAGTTTTTGAGTTGACTTGAACATTTGGTATATCAAATAGGGCATCTCCTACTGTAACATGATTATCCCCCTGTGCAATTGGAACTGTTAAATTCCAGTCAAATCGTGATGCTAAAACAAAAAATCTATCTCTATACTGCGGAACTCCAAAATCTGCAGAGTTTAATATTGTCGTAACATAGTATTTATAGCCTTCTTTGACCAATTCGTCGAACAACTCATCAATGATTAATCGCGAACCGTTTTTTTCCACTAATTTAGTTGTCATTGCCGGTACATTCTCAAAAAGAATCATTTTTGCATTAACAATTTTTGCAATTCGTATCCCCTCTTTAAATAAATATTGCCTATCATCGTAGAAACTTCTTGAAGTTGAACCAGCTGTGCTAAAAGTTTCGCACGGCATTCCAGAAGTTACAAGGTCAACTTCACAATTAATAAACGACAAGATATCCTCTGCCTTTACTTTTGTTATATCATTATGAATCACTTTTACATTTTTATGGTTAGCTCGATATGTATCGACACAAGACTGAATATGCTCTATTGCTAATAAAGTATTGAATCCTGCCGCATGTAGCCCTGTACAAATTCCTCCAACACCACTAAAGCAATCTATGTGGGTAAATTTATTTGGCACGTAATTTCCTCCTTTTTTAGGTCATCCGAAGACACAATAATAAAATAACATTTAATTAAATCAACATGTTATGATTATACCTTATCGAATTTGTTACTACAATTAATACCGCTTTAATATTTATTAACAAGAAGATTCAAAACACTCACTCACCACAATACATGCCCTTATTTATCAAATTGTATGTCAATAATAAAACCATTACTTTAAAAAGTTTCAGCCTTCTCAAAAAGGCGTTGCACTTTTATTGAGAATAGTAATGGAATGAATTTTATCTTGTTGAAATGTTCCGCAGTTTGGACAGGTGAGGAAGTCATCTCGGTATTCCATTTTGCATTTTTTACATTTAATTATCTTAGGCTCTTCTCTTATAAAATCCAATTTTTCTGGCGATCCATAAGCTCCCATATCAGGTTCTCCATTTCTTATACTTACGCTAATGCAATATAGCTAACTCTCCGAGAGCCATTGTCAGGTAATAACCTCAAAACAAAGGACAAAGGTTATATTAATCACATTAAAATTCAAAGCAACAAACACCGAAAAAAGGATCATGCACTCTTCTTATTTCAATATTTTATAGTATTATTAGCAAAAAGTCACGAAAGGTACTATGTTTTAATGCAGTGAGTTTGTGCTATTAATATGGATAACTTGTATTTTCGATATCAGGGTTTCCCATGAATAAACGTAACTAGATAGTTTCTTCCACCGAAGCAACACAAATCTGTCCTATCTGTTCTATAAAAAAGAAAGGCCTTGTGAAATCCGCAAGACCGTGATATACATGGCAAGAGTTAAAGGAATCGAAACTTTTAGAAAAACAATAATATCAACGCTCTCGTGGATGTCTAGGACAGTTTTGGGCATAAGCATTTAACATATCTGCCGCTAGCCTTTCTTAAGTATCTTTACGTGAGTATAAATATCTCTTGCTCGGTTGATGTTTGTAAGACCCCTGAATGCTTTGTACCGAAGCTCAAGCAAATTTGGTCGCAGACTTATGATGACAGTGCCAGATAGTACGCGGTTTCCCTGATGGATGATTACGAAACCAAATACCTGAATGCGATCAAGGTATTGGAAGAGGGGCTTGAAGATTCACTGCCATTCTACAGTTTTCCGCAAATCGATTCCCGAAAGTTCGCTTCCACCAGTATTTTGGAGCGATTGAACCGGGGAGTCCGCAGAAGAACAGGCGTTGTAGGCATTTTCCCAAGCATCGATTCCTATGTCCGGCTAGTAACCAGTTATCTTATAGAATACAGTGAAGACTGGTCATCTGGCCGGTCATACATCAATGCAAAAGTCTTTCAAGATATCCAGCAGGGGAGAGCGAAAGCAATGTAACCTGATTGAGGAACCGATGACTTTTGCGAACTAAATTTGACACTATCTTTGTGGCTGATCATTAAGTCCTTTATCCGCTCATATGGTACATTATCATAAGCTTAATTCCTAATGCATGCTTGATAATTTAAAATTAGTATAAAAAAAGACTTCTTACGAAGTCTTAATCATCTTAAATGGTGGGCGGTGAGGGATTTGAACCCACGACTTCTACCATGTCAAGGTAGCACTCTACCACTGAGTTAACCGCCCGCATATAAAATCAGTTATCTATAAGGAATCTTTTTGTTCTGACTAACAAATACCATCTCAACCCGGCTGACCCTTTTGGGGCTAACCAGCTGAGCTAACCGCCCTAAATCAGACAAGTGTTATTATACCAAATCCAAGGGCGTTGTCAAGGGAAAAACTGATTTTTGAATGATTTCCCAATGGCGGCTCAAAGGTGTTTTCTTCCGGTTATGAAGCATTTGCAAAACAAAATAATTCTTGCTATAATATAAAAAACATATGGGAGATTGTGGTGTAGGGGTTGCACTCAGGTACGTGGCACCTGATTACGCAGGTTCGATTCCTGCCTTTCTTCTAAAAAACGCATCCAAATTAGGATGCGTTATGTTTTTTTAAATGCCTTTTTTTGTTGCCGGCCCAAGCCCTTTCCCCAAGAACTCTAGCTTAGCTCTCGAATGTCCGCTGACTTAAGATATCGGACCATTTCGTTCAATTTACCGGCCTGGTCCGCAGCCTGGACGGTGTCCAGACGCACGCGTTCACCCTCCCGAATCAGCAAGGTTCCGTCATCCAGAAACAAATCCCTGCCGGCCAGCTGGCCGCAGGCATATTGATACCGCAGTGCTTGGGGGCTCAGATCGTCCAAGGAAAGTGGCTGTGCCGACTCGGCAGCCGCATCCGGTTCCATTTCTTTCCTGGGTTCCACAACCACCAGATTGGGTCTGCAAACTTGAGGTGTTTTTTGAGCGGCATTCCGGATCATGCTGTTCAGCCCATTCATCATCCCCTGGAATTGTTCCCTGCATTGCCGGATGCTTTCTTCGATTTGCTGCTGCTTGATGTCGTTGGCAATACTGCGTGTATGATATTCCCTGGAGATGTTTTCTTTGTCTTTGTCGGCGGCGCCCTTAAAAAAGGCTTCTGTACGGATGATTCTTGCCTCAGCCAGTTCCAAGAACCGCGGTGCCATTTCAGGGATCGTCAAAACCTGCTCCAGGGTGCTGATCTCTTTTTGGAGCTGGTTTCGCAGCTCGGTCAACTGACGGACCTGCTGCTGCAAGGCTTGTTTTGTTTGTTCGTATTCAGATTCCAGCCGATCCAGTGCTTTGTTCACCTGCTCTGGATCAAGGCCTCTAAAAACCGTCTTGAATCGGGATGCATCAGACATTATTTTTACCCTCCATGACCCCGTAAAATCCCTGTGTTAATTTCTCAATGGAAGCGCACAGCTGGTCCATGGTTTCCCGGACCCGCTCCAGTTCCTGATTACGTTTTTGCAGCATTTCCAATTTTATGGCTTCCTCCTGGCTGAAACGCTGTTCCGTTTCGAGGCTCGTTAAAACAGAGCTGCAATACATATCGGAAATCCGCTTCCGGATCTCTTCCAGCTTCTGCCGCTGGGCCGTTTCCGCAAGCCTCAGCGGTGCTGCTTGTTCTTCCAGCCGGCGGATCTCCTCCTGCAACGCTTCCACATTGCATTCCAGGCTTAATCTTCCGGCACCTTGCATGGATTTTAGCCGTTCCATATAGGATTCAACTTCTGCTTCCGAATAGCCGATCATGGCTCTTGCAAAACCCAAAGAAAGCCCTCCATTTCTCAGTGTACTGAAATAAAAAACGCGTCACACAGTCCGAATATCCAGGCTTTTTCAGTCAGACTTTTATGCTATTGTTATTGTAATTGTTTTTCTTTGCAAGTGTCAACATAATAAGCTATAATATTTTCTTGTAAGCCTGCCCTGTAAAAGCAGGACCTGCGAATATAAAATTAGGAGTGAGTTTGTTGGAAAATGTTTTAGATGTATTAAAGGAAAGGGGCTACTTAGAGCAAGCAACCCACGAAGACGAAATTCGTGATTTACTGGGAAAGGAGTCCGTGACCTTTTATATTGGCTTTGATCCAACAGCAGACAGCCTTCACGTCGGTCATTTTCTGCAGGTCATGGTCATGATGCATATGCAGCGGTCGGGCCATCGTCCCATTGCCATCATCGGCGGCGGCACCGCCATGGTGGGCGATCCCTCCGGACGTTCCGACATGCGTCAGATGCTGACCCTGGAACAGATCGACCATAATGCGGCTTCTTTCAAAAAACAGCTTTCCCGCTTTATCGATTTTGGCGAGGGCAAAGCCCTGATGGTCAACAATGCGGACTGGCTGCTGCAACTAAACTATATTGATTTCCTCCGGAATGTGGGACGCCACTTCTCCGTGAATCGTATGCTGACCGCCGAGTGCTTCAAAAGCCGGATGTCCACCGACAGCGGCCTTTCTTTCTTGGAATTCAACTATATGCTCATGCAGTCCTACGACTTCCTGGAGCTTTACCGCCGCTACAATTGCAAACTCCAATTCGGCGGCAACGACCAATGGTCTAACATCATTAATGGCGTGGATCTCATCCGCCGTGCCGATGGCGCATCCTCCTACGGCATGACCTTCAAACTATTGGTCACCAGCGAAGGCAAAAAAATGGGCAAAACCCAATCCGGCGCTGTCTGGCTGGATCCTGCCAAAACCTCTCCCTACGACTTCTACCAATATTGGAGAAATATTGATGATCCCGACGTAGAGAATTGTCTGGCTCTGCTTACCTTCCTGCCTATGGA
This sequence comes from Peptococcaceae bacterium UBA2264, assembly GCA_002347475.1. Classification (GTDB taxonomy): domain Bacteria; phylum Bacillota; class Desulfitobacteriia; order Desulfitobacteriales; family Desulfitobacteriaceae; genus UBA2264. Next base: position 2,121 of record DDXI01000072.1, on the reverse strand, counting down.
TGAGGTCCGCCGCCTAGGCGCTCTCAGAGACCAGGCCATCAATGAGGCCAAGGAAGTCCTTGCCTTTGAGGTCACCAAGCTGGTCCATGGCGAAGCTGAAGCCGTCAAAGCCCAGGAGGCAGCTCGCGCTGTCTTTGCCGGAGCAGGCATCAGCGAAAATATGCCCACGACCATGATCGAAACAAGCCGTCTGGATTCCGGCATCGACGCGGCCACCCTACTGGTTGAAACTGGCTTGTGTGCCAGCAAGGGCGAAGCCCGCCGGCTGATCCAGCAAAACGGCGTCACCCTGTGGGATGAGCCCATCCAAAGCTTCGATCAAATCGTTTCATCCAAAGAACTGAAAAATGGCAGCTTGATCCTTAAAAAGGGCAAAAAAACTTACCATAAGATCCAAGCTCAGTAAGACCCTCCATCCTTGCCTCATGGAACGGCTTAGATCGCGGAACGAGGAGACGATTATGGTAAAAACAGCATTGGTATTGGCTGGTGGGGCTGCGCGTGGCGCCTATGAACTCGGCGTTTGGCGGGGTTTGCGTCAGTTGGGCATTCCGATCCATATTGTGACCGGCACCTCCATCGGGGCGATCAACGGCGCCCTGATCGTTCAGGATGATTATGAAAGCGCCCAGGAATTTTGGCGTACTTTAGAGCTCAATAAATTATTTAATATCGGCGACCACCCTGAGGAACCCAAACCCCGCCGGATCCGAAGCACCTACCTCAAATTATCCAAAAGCATCCTTACCGAGGGTGGCTCGGATGTCCGGCTGCTCTTCGGCGGTTTGAAGCATTATCTTGATGAAGAAAAGATCCGACATTCCCCCATGGATTTCGGCTTAGTGACCGTGAATGTTGACGAAAGAAAAGCCTGCGAGTATTTTAGTGAAGATATCCCGGAAGGACGTCTGCTGGACTATATCTTCGCCAGCTGCGCAGTGGGCCCAGCCTTCAAGCCTTATGTGATCGACGGACAACGCTATGTGGACGGCTGCTATTATGATAACCTGCCGGTCCAACTGGCCCTGTCGAAAGGGGCTGAAAAAGTCATAGCCGTTGATTTGGATGCCTTTGGCATCGTCCATAAAAAACAACTAAAGGCTGCACCGGCACTCACCTTGATCCGCAGCCACTGGGATTTGGGGCCATCCTTCTTTTTTGACGGAGAACAGTTCAAGCGCAATGCCCAATTAGGCTACCTGGACCTCTTGAAAGCCTTCCATCATTATGACGGACAGGCCTATGCCTTTGAGGCTCAGACCGCCCACTCGCTCATGAACGAATTGATGGCCGCCGGCAAGAAGCTGCCCTTCTTGGAAATCACGAACTCCCGTTTCATCTTTCTGCAGGACCGACGGGCTTCAAGGCGACTGCTGCTTTTTCTGCAAAAACGCCTGATCAATAAAACAGACCTTCAAGATTTATTTTTGGCTTGGGCTGAAAACGTCGGTGAAATGTTCGAATTGGATCCTCTTCGCAGCTACACTCTGGAGGCGTTCAATCAAATCCTGCTGCAAGGGTACGAGGAAGTCCCCTCCCTGGATCTTCCGGGCGTTTCGGAGCTTCCCGGTCTTCAGGGCATGCAATCTGCTTTGTCCGGCACCGGCATCTCCGGATTCGGAGCCTTGCGGCTGCAGTTCGCCGTCTACAAGGCTTCGATCAAAGAGATGTTCACAAAATCCGTCCCCTATCGGGTGAATCGGCGCAGCACCATCAAATATCTGGTCAACCTGCTGCGAGAGCATACAGAGGAAGTCCATTTGCCCATGCTTTCCAACTTAGCCGCACTGATGCCCGCCGAGGTTCTTGGCGCCCTTTACATTTTATGGCTGCAAGATTACCGGTGATTCTATGATTTTTATAACGGTATTTGAAAAGGACGCATTCGCTGGCGAGCATCGCCGGCTATGCGTCCTTCTTTTTGTGTTTTGATGGCAGTCTGGAAGCTTGACCTTGTGTTTACCGAAGCGCCGCTTGGATCCGGGCCTTCACCCGCTGGGCGCCCATGATTTGCTGGATCTCCCAGAGATCCGGTGAATTGCGGCGGCCGCTCAAGGCCACCCGCAGCACGGCGCTGACATCCCCTACATGGCCTTTGTATGCCTCAGGATTTTTCTTGTA
>DDXI01000010.1 GCA_002347475.1 Peptococcaceae bacterium UBA2264 | reverse complement strand
GCTGCCATCATAGCCTTTTTTGGATTTTCGGCAACGATTCCGTTGATTCTTCTGATAATATACGTCACATCAGTTTTTCTTCCGCATACCACAATACTTAATTTCATTTCAGATGCCTTAAACTCATTTGTCCCGACCATCCCTGATACGAAATTTTACCTTATGCAACATGTCTCAAGGTTGTCTGTATTGGGGTCGAAAGTAGGGGGCTTTGGCATAATTGGTCTACTTTGGACCTCCGTAAGTGGGTTTGTCTCACTCCAGCAGATTTTAGACATAATATGGGGAATTCATCAACGACGCTCCTTTGTAAAACAATACCTCGTTGGCTTAAGTATGCTGGGTATATTGTTGTTTCTGACCACCATTTCATCTTTGGTTACAATGCTGACATCCATACTGATACCACACGTTTTCACAAAAAGCAACTTGATTTCATGGCTGGCGCCTTTGCATGAAATTTCTTTTGTCTTATTTCCCTTACTGCTGTTTCTGACTTGCTATTTTTGTTACCGCTTCCTGCCGTCATATACCTTAAATAATGCCTATCTCTTGATTGGTGCATTATTTTCAACACTTGTTATATATTTTTCTCAAGAAGTATTTTCTTGGTATGCGGCGCACTTGCTGCAATTCGAATTGATTTATGGAAGCCTGACATTCATTATGCTTTTTACATTCTGGTTCTATATCGCCTGTATCATAGTGCTGTTTGGGGCAGAGGTTGCTGTAGCTTTACAAGCTGTAATTGGTCCACAGAAGGTGAAGGATTAACGCGTATTTCGGTGTTTAGCTGGACACTATATTCTAAGTATTCTGTATTTTCTGAAATCTCTCTTGAACTCATATGGAAATTAATTTACAATTAAAGAGTGAGGTTAAATAAAGGAAGAGTGCCCGTTGCTGCTAATGCCAGGCCGACGGGTGCTTTTTATTTTATTTATACGTCTTAAGGTTAACCAATATCTGAGTGTTCCTTCCTTACTTGCTCAGGTACAAAATCCAGCATCACCCGGACTGTTGATTCGGCAAGGCCGCCATTGACGGATACATTTTTCTTAATAAAGTTGGCGTTCTCCTCCTCTTGTCATGGGATCTGCTTGTGAATTAGAAGAGGTACACCTTTTGTTAAGGCTTCAGATACAGTTAATCCGCCCGCTTTTGTAACAATAAGATCAGCTGCACACAAGACTCCATCTGCCCCACCCATTACAAGTATTGTCGGTCGATTTGAATTAAGTCCCAGCTCGTCGGGCGGATTGGGTATAAAAGGAACCTCTGAGGTTCCTCTTATTCGTAAACCCTACAATTATGTACTAGAAACCTGGGTTCTTTGAATGCCCATTTATTTTGGTTAAGTCCACCTGTGTAACTGCTAACTTTCCTCCCACTTCATTAATTTAGGATCAATATCCATAATTGACTCATACTGATCTCTGATTCCATATAAAGCATCTGGGTCTAAATGTTTATATCTTTTGTATTTTGCTGCTCTGTCTTCTTCCGTTGCCCACCCCAAATGCTTCAATCGAATTTCACATGTAGCATTTGGCAATGACAAAATATTTGCTGGAAATCTGCCACAGTGTTGTGGAGTCTCCTTCCAATTATAATTAAACTGTGGTTGATATCGCAGTAAAAAAGATCTGTAAATGCTGTGTGCATTCCAATAATCGTCTTCTCGATAATGAGTTTCACTCCACATATCATATAGTCTAAAGCAATAACAATCGTAAGCCTTCTGATTCATAAGTTTTTGTACATTATCCCAAAAACTATCCTCAAACATTTCATCTGCATCAATATTTAAAATCCAGTCAGGATTTGTTTTTATAGTTTCGTTCCACTGTTTTTTCCTAAGCTCCACTTCATCAGCAAACATAGACTGCTCATTTTGTATAATGTTCAGAGGTATCCCTTTCAATATTTCTTTGCAAATTTGAATTGTGTTATCAGTGCTTCCATCATCAATTATAACCGCCTCGTCAATATGCCCTTTTAGACTATTCAGCACCTGATCCAGATAACGCTTTCCTTCATTTTTCACTATCATCGAAAGCGTAAGTTTATTCCCATGCTTCTTATATTGACGTGCGGGAGCATGGTCTGGTTGATAACCTGCTATATAATCTTGCACGCCATCCAAGTCCTTCTCTCGGTAGATATGGTATGCAGAATAGTATGTGTCAACGAACAGGTCAATACCTAGCACAGCTGCCCTTATGCAGAAGAATCTGTCTTCACCATGTATGGTTAAATTTTTAATGGGCTTAAAACTGACCCCTTTTATCAAAACGGCCCTGCTAATCAAGGTACACGCTCCTAATCCTCCCACTTCATATAAGCCGGGGATTCTGATTTGGTTCAAAAACCTGGTTCGTCGTATGTCCTTATCTTCTTCACTCAGTATTTCCCCAAATCTTTTAGGAACCAAATCATATTCGTCAAACAGCCAAACATTTGGTTCGAGAGGCCTATCATTATGCCACTGAGTCCAAAATATTTCAGAGACAATATCCTTATTTGCAGCCTTTAGATGCTCAATCAGATCTGGATGCACCACCAAATCAGAGTCCACAAAAAACAGATAATCATACTTGTTTTCTATAGCATACTTAATGATATCGTTTTTGTAGTTTCCTACCTTGAGCATAAAGTCGTCATTCCAATGGTGGGTTTCATCATCGCATATATATACTCCCTGATCATTACCCCAAATGTTAATAACCGTCGATCCCTCTCTTTCAAACTCAGCCAACAACTTGCTGGAGTTTTCATCGATATTGTCATCAACAAACATATAGTCGATAGAAATAGTTTTCCTGTTAAGATTTTTTAAGGACTTTAAAAATGCGTCCAATATTTTCGTCTTTTGATAAACAGGGCTGCCGACTAAAACTCTTTTTTTATTCAATTATGCTACCTCCTTCTTGAACTTCCTTGATAACCTGGTCTTTTAATTCTTTTGGATATCTTATACGTTCCACCGTATCCCCTCCATGTTTTCATCTTAATTAATAAGGGTATATGGCTCAAATCTGGTTAAGGGGCTTTGTAGCCTCACGCCATTGCATAAGTAACCCAGAGCATCTACCCCTCACCCCAGCAGTACTTCTTATTCTGGCGCAGTATGTCAAGACTGCAATGCAGGCACAGACCATTATGGCAGCATATCATTTCGCCGCATTCCGGGCAGCGCCATTTCTCTTCTTCCTTTTCCAAAAACATCTCCATACCCTGCTCTTTGATGTAATTCAGGTTTTCGAGCATGCTCATATGGTATTTGGTGCGGTAACGCTGATCAAGGGCTTTGAGGCGTTTGCAGGGGAAATTTTCGCACTCAGAACAGAAGCGGACCAGTCCTTTCCCCAGCAGATGGCACTGCTCCTTCATATGGGTACAGTTCTCACCCCGCGGCAGGCAGCCGGGACAATATTTCCTTTGAAAGCCCTTTTTCTTCAAATCATTTTTCATTGCCTGATAGCTGACGCATAAGCTGCAGTTCATCCCGCAGGGAGCAATGAGCTTGTCTTTCATTTCGATCCCTCTACCCGGCTAATCCCTCACAGAATAGTTTTGGATTAACCTCCATTCCTTGCCATGCAAACCCACGGTAGTCCAATCCGTGCGCTTCGCCACCTCTTTTTGAGCTGCCTCAACAAGAGTATAAGAAGCTGTCCCCGATTTGTTTTTCGCTATTTTGGGGGCCAATTTAAAAAGTTCAGGATTTGTTCTATTAATGATATCAGCCAAAGTATTTTGGCCCGTCTGCTCTTTTTGGCTGTCAAAGAGGATGAGACCATCTGTTTCCATTATCAAGAATTTTTCGCTTTTCAAACCTTTGTTCTCCTGTAAGGAGGCGAATAGTTCCGGCTTTATCAACAAGCTGACAGAGCCTGCCAACTGGTTATCCTGGTAGAATATCGGCCACTCCAGAGCTACAGCTTGATATCCTTCAACTGCAGCGAAGCCCCTGCTGAGTACCGGCTGTCTGGTGGCATGCAATTTTTTAATGTGTGCTTGCTGACTGATATCACTGCCCTCGAGAGCTTGTTTAACCGGTTCCATCGCCTTCATAATTCCCCGGGCATTCGTAGCGGCGGCATCAATCACATTAGTATATGGGGATGCCAACTCTTTCAGAATCCGGCGGGTTTCTTCCCCGGCAAGATCCTTCCGGCTCAGTTTAGCGGCGGCGTCAGCCAAGTCATGATCCATACGCCACAGTTCCCATTGTATGCTCTGTTGCATGGTTATAAGCTCATCTGGAAGTAGAACGAACCTTAATTTCTCTGTCATCTTCCATCCCCTCTTTCTCAGCAATTCGCTGCTGACCAGCAGCATGGCATAATGTATGATTGGTGCTTTTGTGCTATATCTTTACCACAAAAGCACAAAAACCGACTCTTCTGGTCGGTTACGCTGCTTGCTCAGTACAGGGACAAGCCTCCAAAAACATCCCCGGCTTCATCGCTCCCCTTTTCGGAATATTCTGTTGTTAACAACTAATAGTATACCGCAACACCCTTGCAAAGTAAGGCCTGTTTTGTCGGATCCTGTTTTGTCGGATAATGTAATTTTTGTTCCTGGCACTCAACGCTTCGATTCTTTGCAAATAACTCTTGGAAGATACTCCCTTTTTCTACTCCTATACCGAATCCATAATCTTTCAGATGGATCCACGGTTTAAGCCATATTTATTGGTGGGAAAGTTAAGTTACTTTCTTGCAGGTGGAATTTAATAGGATATTAGTTTACAATATAAATAGACGGAAATTTCTGAATAAATTCTGAATAAACACGAGGCAATCTCAACAACTTGAAAACAAATACATTTGTTTCAGAAAACCTGGCTTAAAGGAGGAATCGACCATGCTTGTTTTTGGCGTTATTTCCCCCCATCCACCGATAATTATACCGGAAATAGGAGGCAGAGAGATTGAAAAAGTCCAAAAAACAATCTCCGCCTTAGAAGCGGCTGCGGAAAAAATGGCAGATACCAAACCTGAAAAATTGTTAATTATTGCCCCGCACACAGAGCATGGCTACGAAGTTCCTCTTTATTATCTGGGAAAAGATTTACCCCGCCAGACTAAACTGGAAAAAATCCTGGTTACAAATCCTTCTTATCAGCATTACTTTGATCTGGGCAAACAATACGGCGCAGAAATCGCCCGAACAAAGCAGCGTACTGCTGTTATCGCATCCGGAGATCTGTCTCATGTCCTAAAGGCTGAGGGACCCTATGGCTATGATCCGGCCGGACCACAACTGGATAAGCTTATCGTTCAAGCAATAAAGGAGAAGGATGTCGAGGGGCTGCTTACAATTGACCAAGAATTGCTCATGAACGGTGCCGAATGCGGCTTAAGGTCAATCTTGTTTTTGTTCGGGGTCTTCGCAGAGAGCAACTATACAACAGAGGTACTCTCCTACGAGGGACCCTTCGGAGTTGGTTACATGGTAGCCACTTTCAATGTTATTCCCTGAAGTTCTGAATGACGATCAATGAAGACTGTTTTAAGCAGAAAAGCTCTATTATATCGTATTCTCACTGTAGTTATCTTTGCTGTTGCGGGGATGTTGTTAAACTGTTTCAAACAATTTCCTGATTTCTTCTTCGGTCATTTTAGTCAGGAAATTCTCTCCCGGCTTGATTACGGCATCGATCAATTCTTTCTTCTTCAGCTGCAGTTCGAATATTTTTTCCTCAATAGTATCCTTTGTGATCAGTTTAAATACCTGCACAGTATTCTTTTGCCCGATTCTGTAGGCTCTGTCTGTAGCCTGATCTTCCACTGCCGGATTCCACCAGGGGTCAAAATGAACCACCATATCGGCTCCCGTTAAATTCAGGCCTGTTCCTCCGGCTTTTAAGGAAATCAGAAATATATCGTTTTCTCCGCCATTAAAAGAATTGACCAGATGGAGGCGCTCTTCCGCAGGAGTCGAACCGTCGAGATAATGATATTTCTTCTTCCTTTTCTCCAGCTTGTTTTTTACCAGAGCCAGCATACTGGTAAACTGGGAAAAGACCAGTACCCTGTGCCCGCCTTCCAGCACATCCTCCAAAAGCTCCAGGAGCTTTTCGATTTTTTCCGGCAGCTCTTTTAACACTTCCTTTTTCATGCGCCGGAGTATGAAAGGTTTAATATGCCGGCCGAGCTCTTTCAAGGCCTGTTCATCACCATTTTTGACAATGGGTGTTTCAAATCTGCCGCTGAATTTTTTGTGGGAATGCAGATACCCGGGCATGATAAAATCGAAGACCGACCTCAACTCTGTCAAGGCATTTTCCACCGGAGTCCCGGTAAGGGCAAAATAACCTCCCGCCTTGATCTGCTTGACAACCCTGGCGTTTTGGGTGTTCGGGTTTTTGATATGCTGGGCTTTATCCAGGAAACAATACTTAAACATATAAGCCTGATATAATTCGATAGCTCTCTTGATCATGCCGTAAGAAGTCACCACAATATCCGCATTTTCAATTTCCGCAAATTTTTCCCGTCGTCCGGCCTGCATCCCGGAAATTACAGTCACGGCCAGGTCCGGGGCAAACTTGCGGACTTCCTCCTGCCAATTATAAACCAGAGAAGTAGGGGCCACGACCAGAGAGGGCCTTTTTTCGCCTTGATTTCCGCCTTGATTTTCGGACTTCACAAAGGTGATTACCTGCAATGTTTTCCCCAGGCCCATATCATCGGCCAAGATGTCGCCAAAACCATAATAAGCCAGGGTTTTCAGTCACTTAAAGCCTGTTTTCTGGTAATCTCGGAGCCGCCCCTGAATGCCCTCCGGTAAGGCAAATTCCATATCCTGGGGTTCACTGACGTCCTGCACCATTTTTTTTGAAGTTGCTGCTTCTTTCAATGTGCAGGCCTTCTTTTTCCCTGGCCAGACTGTCAATATACATGGCCCGGTACTTGGGCAGCTCGATGATTTTCCTGGTAATATCGGCTTGGGTCAGGTTCAACTGATCGATAAGCTCGGCGGCTGACTGAAACTCCGCTGAATCAAGAGGGATAAATTGGCCGCTTTTCAGCCTGTGATATCTTTTTTCAGCTTGTAGGAGTTCAGCAAATCCAGCAGTTCTTTGGGCGCGATCTCTTTATACTGCATTTTCATTTCCAGGAGTCCTGTTCCTGTATTGACCCGGACTCTGGCAGATACCTTGCCGCTGCTTTTGATGCTGATGTTTTTAAAGGCGTCGGTATAATAAACATCGCCCAGTTCTCTGATTTCTGCCAATCCTGCTTTGAGGAAATCGGAGGACCGCCCTTCTTCCTTTTGGATATACATCCCCTTGGCAATCTCAAAATAGTATTTTTTAAAGATATTCAGCGATCTGTTCTCTTCAGGTATTTTCCTGAGTAAATTCTTCCCTTCCCTGGTCAGCTCTTGGGGGGCCGGGCCGGCGGCGGGGTTGAGGGAGATTTCGAATATTTCATCCTTCATAATTTCCATAAATTTCAGGATATTGGTATTGGATAACTTAGGCAAAATTTGCTTGTAAAATTCCTGAGACTTTCATAAGCAGCCGCATGATATGCCATATTATAGAAGGAGGATTTGTCTTAGAAATCCAATTTTCGCGTCTTGACATGCGGAAATATTATAAGCTGTCATGCTTGAGATTTATGAGACATTCTGCAAATCTAGTATATGTCTAAACATAAAGCAGCAAGTCTGAAAAACTATTTAATTTATATGCTGCTATTTCATACCGAGCAGCATCTCCGATGGCCGCACAATCCATATTTGCGGCTTTGGCTGCTTCCAAACCCGCTTTGGCATCTTCTACAACCAAACACGATTGGGGATTAATTCCTAAATATTCACTGGCCTTCAAAAACACTTCCGGATCAGGTTTTGAATTGGTTATATTATTTCCGTCTGAAACGGCATCAAAATAATTATCCAAGCCTATTTGTTTTAAAATTAATTTTGCATTTTTACTGGAAGAACCTATGGCAAGCTTGACTCCCCTATTCCTGATTTTGTCCAGGGTATTTTTTACCTCCGGGCTTAGATCTTCAGGTAACATCTGCTGCAGCAATTGCCGGTATATGGCATTCTTTTTTTTAGCGTATTTTTTTTTGTTTTCTTCGGATAATTCACCTCTGTAAGATTCCAAAATGATTTCCAGACTTTCGGTGCGGCCAATACCTCTGAGCCGGTTATTAATCTGTTCATTAAATTCAACACCAATTTCATCGGCTATTTTTTTCCAGGCTAAGTAATGATATTTATCCGTACTGCATATTACCCCGTCCAGATCAAAAATAACTGCAGAATAATTCATTGAAAAACTCCATTCGCTGTAATTATTGCTCAGCTGATGCCGGTAAAGTTTTCTGATCGTCAGCCGATATTTTAATATGAAGAGAATCTTCTAACAGATACTCTTTTTCATAGACAAATATTTTTTTCGCGTTGCCTGATTCCAGCTTGAAAGTACATTCCTTATCCCTGACATGGACTATAATGCGACTGTCTTCAAATCGTATAATGAATCTGTACCCACTCCAGGCTTTGGGTAAAAACGGTCGAAATGATATCCCGTGTTCTTTCAGGCGGAACCCGGAAAAACCATATACTATAGCCATATAATTACCACCCATGTTAGCTGTGTGGATGCCGTCTTCAGTATTTTTATGGGTATTCAACAAATCCAGTTCTGCCGTACACTCAAAATAATGATAAGCTTTATCAAACATACCGAGTCTTGCGGCCATAACACTGAAGATACTGTATGAAAGAGAAGAGTCATGGGTAGTAATTTTTTCATAATAATTATATGAATTCAGCATTGTTTCCTCTGACTGGGCATCTTCAACAATAAAGTGGGCCATCACCGTATCTGCCTGTTTGCATACCTGGTGACGGTATAAATGCAGGGGGTGATAATGCATTAACAAGGGATATTTATTCCTCGGTATACTTTGGATGTCCCAGGCTCTTTTTTGAAGAAAAGAATCATCCTGAGGATTAATTTTAAGTTTTTTATCATATGGCAGATACATATTTTCAGCTGCTATTTGAAAATCAGCGATTTCTTCATTAGTCAAACGAATTTTTCTTTTTAATTTACTTAATTTACCGGAAGTTTGCAGTAAATTATGTATCTTTACAGCCCAGTTCAAATGATATTGGGCCACAACGTTGGTATAGTAGTTATTATTAACGATGCAGGTGTATTCATC
>DDXI01000050.1 GCA_002347475.1 Peptococcaceae bacterium UBA2264 | reverse complement strand
GTGAATTTGGCTAGCAAGCCCTAATTATCTTGCTCTGGCATGATTAGATATTTGAAAGGGGTGAACCGCATGAACATCAGGGATATCATTGAAAGGAATATAATGGACGAAAGAATAGGATTGCTTGATGTTCCCAAAGCAGTGATAGATGCTGTGGAAAAAGTCTTCACTGATGTGAAATCAGGTGTTACTAAAGACCAGGTACCCCCTGATATGGCGAAAGTTTTCAGCAGTTATACCAATATCAATATTACTCCCTGGCTGGAAGAAGGAGTATGCTCACCTATAATGATTACATTTTGCTATGACAAAGACAATTTTGACGGTCGAATCATGGAAAGTCTGGATCATGCAGTCATACATTGTCCGAACATTTGCGAATTTATCTTTTTTTTGACAACTCAGTGGGATTCCAAGGCAGTAAACAAACTGGCAGGATATATCGAAGCTGTTCGCAAAGCCGGTATCACTATCTCCTTTATCCATATCACCCCTAAGGGCTTTGTTGTCATGCCTGTCTGAACAAAATGCTGCTGGAGCGATGAATGCGGGGGTGCATTTGGGCGTTTATCCCTAGTACAGAGCTGCTGGCTAACCGACCACAAAAGGTCGGTTTCTGTGTTATCAAAGGATTTTCTGCTGCTTGAATACGACTATCCAGATGTAAGAGGGGGAGATGTTGTGTCAAGATTAGGTATTATCGAAGGTATCAATGAAATAAATGAAATCAAGCTGAAAGAAGCGGGCGTATTTTCTCTGGAAGATTTGCTGCAAACCTGTATTTCCAGGAAAGGAAGAAATGATCTGGCTGAAAAAACAGGTATTACGGAAAAAGTGATTCTGAAATGGGCTAATCAGGTTGACTTAGCCCGGATCAAGGGTATCGGTGGGGAATATGCCGAACTCTTGGAAGCTGCTGGAGTAAATACTGTACCGGAATTGGCTAAACGTAATCCAGACAATCTCAGGGTAAAAATGGTGGAAATAAATAATGCAAAAAAAATGGTCAAAAAACTGCCTGCCCGGAGGCAGGTGAAAAACTGGATCCGTCAAGCTGTTAAACTGCCGCGCACTTTGCAGTACTGAATATTTATCAAGCAACTTTTCCTTACTTTGTTTTTGCTGCTTTTGTTATGATTAGGTTGGCAGTTAAAGCTGCGGTCAGCTCGGAAAGATAGAGAAATATCATCAGATAGATTTCGTATCGCGGAAAATTCACGATGTTATGACTTAACCTTTATGAGTTAGCAGCACAAGCCAGCTTGGCGTAAAATCTCTAGGTGAAATTAACGCGGACAAAAAGGAACAAAAATATGTTATAATACAGAAGTTCGTTAACTTTCTGTACACGAGAATTAATAAATAAGAGGATGTAGTATGGATCTAATTCAAAAAGCAATAATACTTGGCATTGTGGAAGGAATCACTGAGTTTCTGCCGGTTTCATCGACAGGACATCTGATATTGTTCGGCCATTTTCTTGGTTTTACCGGGGATTATGCAATCATGTTTGAAATAATTATTCAGCTCGGGGCTATTCTCGCTGTTGTATTTTATTATAGAAAGCGAATAATAGAATCTTTGAAAAATATCAGACCCGGACAGTGGGGGTTTAGATTATGGTATTGCATGTTTATAGCTTTTTTACCCTCAGCCATTATAGGCTTATTACTGAACAGTAATATTGAAAAATATCTTTTTTCCCCATTTACAGTATCAGTAGCCTTGATTTTTGGGGCCTTGCTAATGATTGTAGTTGAAAACGTATTCACCAATGCAAAAAACGATGATATGCTTAAGGTTGGAACTAAAAAGTCCTTGCTGATTGGTTTTGCCCAATGTATGTCATTGTTTCCGGGAATGTCCAGATCTTCATCTACCATTATCGGAGGTCTGATGGTGGGATTGACTGTAAAAGCTGCTGCTGAATTCTCCTTTTTTCTGGCGATTCCAACGATGTTTGCTGCAACCGGCTATTCATTGATTAAGGGTTTTACGGCCTTGCTTCCTATTGAATGGATTGCTCTGGCAGTTGGGTTTATTGTATCATTTATTGTAGCGTTTATTGTCGTTGGCAAGTTCCTTTCTTTTCTGGGGAATCATTCCTTAAAAATATTTGCTTATTACAGACTGCTGGTTGGCTTTATTATGCTTTTGATAATAGGTTTGAAGATATTCTAGAGAAAATTTCATGCCAGGTACAACAAGCCTGGTTAACAGGCAGCTTGGTTAGCAGTTGCATTCGTGTCAGGAGATGAGAGGTCTGGAATTTACAAATGTTTGGCTGGCACTTGGCTTAACAGTATTAGCAGGATTATCCACGGGAATTGGTGGTTTGTTTATTTTTTTATTTAAGAAAACAAATACCAAACTCCTGTCTGTGGTTCTTGGTTTTTCTGCTGGAATTATGATATACATATCATTTGTGGAAATGTTTTCGGAATCAAAATTACTGTTAGTTTCCAATATGGGGAAATTAGCTGGGTCATGGATCAATATTGTGTCTTTTTTCGGAGGCATGCTCTCAATCGCGATTATTGACAAGCTGGTTCCTTCCTATGAAAATCCCCATGAATCACATAAAATTGAAGACCTGACAAATTACTGTGATATAGATGTCAACGCAAAATTGCTCCGTACTGGAATCTTAACAGCTCTTGTTATTGGTATTCATAATCTTCCTGAAGGAATGGCAACATTTGTAACCTCGATTCAACAGCCCTCTCTTGGTATCCCGATAGCCCTGGCTATTGCTATACATAATATTCCTGAAGGAATGGCTGTAGCAATCCCGGTATATTGCGCTACCGGCAGTAAGAAAAAAGCCTTGGGCTTATCTTTCCTTTCAGGTTTATCTGAACCAGTGGGAGCAATGATCGGCTATTTGATACTGCTGCCCATACTGAACGACATAGTTTTTGGCATATTATTTGCTGCTATTGCTGGAATCATGGTATTTATATCCCTGGATGAGCTTCTGCCAACAGCCAGAGAATATGGGGAACATCATCTTTCTATCTATGGTCTTATTTTTGGCATGATAGTCATGGCCTTGAGTCTGCTTTTGTTCATTACCAGATGATTTTAAAATAATAGCCGGATGAAGTTATTTTGGCCTGCTCTTTTTATCAGCTGAGAAGCCGATTATTATGGAAATACAGCAAAATCTTTACTACAGGGACCCAGGTTTGTTATAATGAAAAAAAGGTTAGTATTTTTGATGAATATTGGCCTTTGTGTAAGAAATAAGGGTAAGAGGTGACGACATGGAAAATCCGGCATCAGGGAATTCCGGGAATACGCTGGGGGCGATAAGAATCGCAGACGAAGTCGTCGAAATTATTGCCGGCATGGCAGCCACAGAGGTAGAAGGGGTTGCTGGTATGAGCGGAGGGATTGTTGGAGATCTGGCTCATATGTTGGGACGCAGCAAGAATCTGTCCAAAGGTGTTAAAGTCGAGGTGGGTGAACAGGAAACTGCTGTGGATTTATACGTAATCATGGACTTTGGGGTTTCTATTCCCAATGTAGCTTTGAAAGTTCAGGAGGCAGTGAAAGAAGCTATCGAAAGCATGACTGGGCTGAGTGTGGTTGAGACCAATGTTCATGTACAAGGAATAAATTTTCGAACTTCAGCGGAACCTAAAGCGGAACCTAAAGAAGAGGAACTGCGCCTGCGCTGATTGTTACCCCCCTTGAAAGAAATGCCAAGGGGGGTTTCTGAAAGAGGTGAAAATATGTTAGCATATTGCTTGGGAGTAATATTGAGTCTAACAGCTTTATGGATCTTGGCACTGGTAACCGGCTGGGCACTAGCCTCTGACCTGCTGTACCAGGGAATAGAGTGGCTGAGAACAAACCAATGGGAAAGCACAGTTCTGGCAGCCTTATTACTTCTTTTAGGCTTATTAATTTTTTTTAGACCCAGAGAAAGAATTCCCCATTCCTTCCCCACCTCTTCCAAGACAGGTGAGGTACGCATAGCCTATGATGCTCTTCAGGAAATTGTCAGACAGAGTGTCCTGGAGATTGTTGGTGTAATCCAAGCCAAAGTATTGTTGCGAGAGCGCAAAACAGGTTTGGAGATAATCGTTACGACCCAGTTTAACTCTGATGCCGTGATCACAGAAATATCGGAGCAACTCCAGGTAAAAGTGCAAAAAGATGTCGAACATTACACAGGTATTCAGGTGGCAGAGGTGAAAGTGCTTGTGCAGAGACCAGAAAATGCCGGCCAGGCGCGAGTGAGATGAGAGAGTTTTGGGCCCGAAGCGGGCAAGGAATAGCAAACTTTTTCTTATGGGCTTGGCAAAATCATCCCGGAAAATTGTCAGGGATATCTTTGGGTTTAATTTTAGGATTATTGATTGTATTACTGGGATTCTGGAAAACATTGGTCCTGGTTTTATTTGTGACAGTTGGCTATGTTCTGGGAAAGCGGGAGGATGATTATCAGAGTTTGTCCTTGTGGCTGGAACGGCTATTAGGAAAATTAAGTAAATAACTCTGCTTGTTTCCAGTTATTGAAGATTTTGTGTTTGCCAGGCAGTATGATTTACCGGCTTCAAAAAGGAGTATAAGGGATTAGATCGGGATTAGCTCGTAGTTGATCCCGTTGTTAATAGATTTGGGTAGGACTGAGGTGGGTTACATGAGCAGGAGATTAGCTCGGGAAACGGCCTTACAAGTGCTGTTTCAATTGGATTTTGACAAGGGAAATCCTGATTTGGACCAAATTGCGGAATCCTGGGGTGAGGAATTTGCTGTTCCCAAGTCAGGTATTGCTTTTGCTCAGGAACTCATCAGGGGAACAGTAAAACATCTGGCAGAAATAGACCGGGAGATTGCAGCTTTAGCTCAGAGTTGGTCCCTGGAGAGAATGGCTGGGGTTGACCGTAATATTTTGCGTTTGGCAGCCTATGAAATTATTTTTCGGGAGGATATTCCTGAACGGGTAACTCTAAACGAGGCAATAGAGCTGGCAAAAAGTTATGGCGGGGAAGAATCTGCCAAATTCATCAATGGTATTCTGGATCGGCTGGTGAATAACCGAAAAAATATGGGGCTTGTGGAGGATTCAAAGAGTGAACTACCTGGGTCTTGATACCAGTGCTTATACGACCTCTCTGGCGATTGTCAATGAGGACCGGGAATTAATTTGGGAATCACGGAATATTCTGAAAGTGGCGGTTGGTGAGACAGGTTTGGCTCAGTCAACTGCTTTTTTTCAGCATGTACATAATTTAACAAATGAAATTCCCGCTATCCCCGGGTCTCTATGGAAAACGCTGGCCGGTATTGGGGTCAGCTGCTCACCCCGCCCTGTTGCCGGGTCTTATATGCCTGTATTTACCGCCGGTATTTCCTTGGCGACTGCTCTGGCTGCTGCCCGTCAGATTCCTTTATTTCGGACCAGCCATCAGGAGGGACATGTTGCTGCCGGTTGTGTTTCAGCCCAAGGTCCGGCGGCAGATAAGTTTCTGGCTGTGCATCTTTCGGGTGGAACAACAGAACTGCTTTTGGTCAAGCACACGGCGCCGGGGCATCTCAGCCTGGAATTACTGGGTGGAACCAGCGATTTACATGCCGGGCAGTTTGTTGACCGGGTAGGAGTCAGGCTGGGGCTGCAATTTCCTGCCGGCCGGGCTCTGGAAGAGCTGGCCCGGGAGGCAGAACCGGGGGCTGCCTCCCTTTTGCCTTCGGCAGTCAAAGGTTTTGAGGTCAGTTTTTCCGGGGTGGAATCAGCTGCGCAGCGTTTAATTGATCAGGGTATTCCCAGATCCAATGTGGCGCTGGCAGTTGAAGGCTGTCTGGTGCGAACACTGGCTAAATTAATTGCCAGAGGGATGGAGTCCACAGGCCTGCAGGAAGTTTTAATGGTGGGTGGTGTTGCCGCTAATCAGTATCTGCGTAGTGAATTGAATCGGCGTTTGCATAAACAGGGACAACTTTATTGGGCAGAACCGGATTGGTGCCGGGATAATGCCATTGGGGTAGCCTTGTTAACCAGAGAAGGATGTCAGGCCAGAGGTTCTTAAATTTAATAGAACAAGAAGAGTGTTTTAGATAAACAGCTGAGAGTCTATTAAGGAGAGTGAGTTTATTGTCAAAATTGCTTGACGGCAAAGCAATAGCCAAAATTCTGAAAGAAGAGATTAAACAGGAGGTTGCCGCTTGGAAAGAAAAAGGTCTGCAGCCCAAATTAGCTGTCATCCTGGTAGGTTCTGATCCGGCTTCAGTTGTTTACGCCAAGTCCAAACAAAAAGTGGCCGAAGATATGGGTATGGCTTATGAATTGTTTGCTTTTGCCGAGGAAACCGAGGAAAGCGTGGTCATAGAGTTAATCGAATACCTCAATAATGATAAAAGAGTGCATGGTATCCTGGTTGAACTGCCGCTGCCCAAACACATAGTAAAAGAGAAAGTCATGGCTGCGATTCGACCGGAAAAAGATGTCGACGGTTGTCATCCGATCAACAGGGGCTATATTCTCAGCGGACAAGAGGGCCTTTTCCCGGCAACACCTTTGAGTTGTGTGGAACTTCTCTTGCGTTCCGGGATCGAAATTGCCGGGAAACATGCCGTAATAGTTGGCCGGGGAGAAACTGTCGGCAAACCTCTGGTTTTTCTTATCCTGAAGCATAACGCCACTGTAACCATTTGCCATTCCCGGACTGTTGATCTGGGCTCTTTTACCCGCCAGGCGGACATCCTGATTTCCGCAGTAGGCAAGATCAATCTGATTACCTGTGATATGGTAAAACCTGGCGCTGTGGTCGTTGATGCCGGGATTAATGAGATTGATGACGGCATCTGCGGAGATGTTGATTTCAAGGAAGTGCAGGAAGTGGCCGGAAGAATTTCCCCGGTCCCCGGTGGAGTGGGGGCCTTGACCACTGCCCTGATTATGCGTAATGTTCTTAAAGGTATTATTTTGCAAGGAGGAAAATGATGTCTTTTTGGCAGTGGAGTATTGATGAATTTCTGGCTCAGGCCGCCAGTTCAGCCCCGATTCCCGGCGGGGGCAGTGTTTCGGCTTATGCCGGAGCTTTAGCGGCTTCCATGATTTGCATGGTGGCTAATCTGACAGTCGGCAAGGAGAAATATAAGAATGTGGAGGCAGAGGTCCAGGAAATTTTGGCTCAGGGGCAAAAACTGCTGGCAGCTTTAAAAGAGGGCTTGAGCCAGGATATTGAGGAATTTTCCAAGTATATGGCTGTCTTGAAATTACCCCGGGATACTGAGGAACAAAAAGCCGGGCGCAGTGCGGCCCTGCAGAAGGTCCTGGTTTCAGCCACCGATACCCCTCTGGCTATAGCCCAGAACTGTTTTCAGGTCTTGCAGCTGGCTCAGGCTTTAGCCCCGCTTGGGAATAAATTGGCCATCAGCGATGTCGGAGTAGCAGCCTGTCTGGCCGAAGGTTCCCTGAAATCGGCTTTGTTCAGTGTGGATATCAACCTTCCGCAAATTAAAAACAGCCAATATCAGGCTGAAGTGGCAGCTGAACGGGAAAGGCTGCTGCAAGCGGCTGCTCGCATTAGTCAGGAAACGGTTGCTGTGGTGCAAAGCAGGTTATAAACATAAGGTAAAATCCCTCTTCCGGAAGTGCAGTTCTTCTCTGAAAGAGGGATTTTCTTTGCCGAAACAGCCCGCTATCGTTGAAAGTACCGGCTAATATTGTGTATTATGGAACAAGAGGTGAATGTTGTGGCCAAAGTCTGGACAGTAGCCGAAATGACGGGAGAAATCGGTCGGATGCTGAGTGAAAAATCTGATTTCCGCAATTGTTGGGTCAGCGGAGAAGTATTCAACTTTAAAAATCATCGCCCTTCCGGGCATTGGTATTTTACTCTCAAGGACGAGTACTCTGCTTTGCGCGTGGTCATGTTTCGGGCCCGCTCCCAAAATGTTCGTTTTTTGCCGGCAGACGGGATGCAAGTCCTGGTGCGGGGCAGCTTGCGGATCTATGAACGGGACGGCAATATTCAGCTCTATGCCGAGGAGATGCTGCCCAGTGGCCTGGGTGAGCTCTACCTTGCTTTCGAACAGCTGAAAAAACGTCTGGCTGCCGAAGGCTTGTTTGCTCAGGAACGCAAAAAACCGCTGCCTCGTTTGCCGCGCTGCATAGGCATTGTAACCAGTCAAACCGGGGCAGCCCTGCATGATATTCTTACTGTTATCCAGCGGCGTTATCCCGGTATGCCCTGGGTTTTAGCTCCTGCCGCGGTGCAGGGAGAATCCGCTCCCCGGGAGATTGCTCAGGCTATTGCTCATCAGAATAAATACGGCAAGGCTGATGTCCTGATAGTGGGCCGCGGCGGGGGTTCCCTGGAAGAACTCTGGGCTTTTAATGCCGAGGAGGTGGCCCGGGCCATCGCTTTATCCCGGATTCCGGTTATCTCGGCAGTCGGCCATGAAACAGACCTGACGATTGCTGATCTGACTGCCGATTTGCGGGCCCCGACCCCTTCCGCGGCGGCGGAACTGGCCGTGCCTTTATTGCAGGAACTGCAGGCCGGCCTGGCCCAGATCAGCCGTGATCTGGCGGCGAGGATGGGGACGCAGCTCCAGCATAAACGCCGTCTGTTGGCCGATTTAGCCGGGCGCTCTTCCCTGCAGAATCCCCGATGGCGTCTGGCTCAGGCACGGCAGGAACTGGATATCCTGGGAACCAGGCTGCAAAGCAATATGACTGGATTTCTTACGGATAAAAATGGTATACTAAAAATATTGGCTGCAAAGCTCGATCTGCTTAGTCCTTTGGCTATCCTGGGTCGGGGTTACTCCATAACCTATGATGCTCAGGGCAAACTTTTGCGTTCTGTCCGGGATGTCCATATCGAGGAAAAGATCAAGGTCCGCCTGGCTGAGGGCAGTCTGAACTGTCAGGTCCTGGCAAAGGAGAATTGAACAATGAGAAATGAGGATAATCCCAGGCAGGTTCCGGATTTTGAAACCGGGATTAAGCGCCTGGAAGAGATAGTGGCAGCTTTGGAAGAAAAAGAAATAACCCTGGAGACTTCTCTGGCCCTCTTTCGCGATGGTGTGGAGCTTGTGCAGCATTGTACAGCCTTGCTGGATAAGGCTGAGCAGCAAATGGAGCTGCTCCTGCAAGGCCCGCAGGGCGAACTGCAGGTAGAGTCAGCAAGTTTTATTGTGGAAGGATGAGGCTGAATAATGTTCAAAACCTCGTACGATAGCTACCTTCAGATAGTGGAGCAATATATTAAAGATATGCCCTGGACTGAAGACCTGATGAGCAAAAGCATGTACTATTCTTTGTTTGCTGGCGGCAAACGCATCCGTCCGGTCCTGGCCCTGGCGACAGCGGAATGTGTCGGAGGCAATATTCAGGATGTTTTACCGGCTGCGGTGGCTTTGGAACTTATCCATACTTATTCCTTGATCCACGATGATCTGCCTGCCATGGACAACGATGATTACCGCCGGGGTAAACTAACCAATCACAAAGTATTTGGTGAAGGATATGCTATTTTAGCCGGTGATGGCTTATTAACTTACGCTTTTGAACTGCTTTCCTCCAGGATGAGTTTTCCTGCCGAGCTGCAGCTGCGTGTTCTGCATGAAGTGGCCGTTGCTGCCGGCAGGCTGGGAATGGTTGGCGGGCAAGTTCTTGATCTGGATGGAGAAGGCAAGGATTTGACCTTGAGTGAAATAGAAGATATTAACAGAAAAAAGACCGGGGCTTTATTGCAAGTCTCAGTTCGTCTGGGCGCAATCCTGGGCGGAGGCCGGGAAGATCAGATAGAGACCTTAACCCGCTATGCTCAAGCCCTGGGCCTGGCTTTTCAGATCAAGGATGATATTTTGGATATTGAGGGAGACAGTCAGATCCTGGGTAAACCGGTGGGCAGTGACCAGAAAAATGCTAAAGCCACTTATCCATTCTTGATGGGCCTGGAGAAAGCCAGGGAATGCCTGCATGCCCAGACCAGCAAAGCTCTGGAGGCTCTGGAATGTTTTGGGGAGCGGGGCCGGTTCCTGGCCCAACTGGCTGAATATATGAAAAACCGTCAGCATTAAGAGGTATATCATGACAATAGTGTCGGAAATTCTTGATAATACAATACTTGTTTCGGCAGTAATTGCCTGGCTGACTGCCCAGATCATTAAAGTGCTGCTTGCTTTATTTCTGCGGGGAAATCTTGATCCCAGGTTGATTATGAGTTCCGGAGCTTTCCCCAGTTCCCATGCTGCTATTGTATGTGCTGCTGCTTTGGGGGCCGGTAAATACTCTGGTTGGGGTTCCCCTCTTTTTGCGGTCTCTGCCGTCTTTGCTTTAGTTGTAATGTATGATGCGGCAGGGGTCAGGTGGGCGTCTGGTAAGCAAGCCGAGGTCTTAAATCAACTGGTGGAGCGCTTCTACATGGGTTCTGATCTGGCCCAGAAAAGACTGAAGGAAGTGATCGGGCATACCCCCTTTGAGGTGTTTGGCGGTGCTTTGGTCGGAATGGCTATCGGGTTGCTTGTTTGATAAGCAGGGGGTATTGTTTTTGGGAGGTTAGAGATTGGCCGGGAAAAAGAAAAATGGCTGGAAACATATACCGGTTGTTTTTTTAGGCAGCTTTATTCTTGCTGCAACTGTGGGTTTTGGTTCGCAATTATTAATAAGGCATACTTCTCCAGTCCTAACCTACATCTTGTTATTGGTGGTAATCGGGACTGGTGTAATATTTGATATAGTGGGTATTGCAGCGACAGCTGCCAGTGAAGCCCCGCACCATGCCCGGGCGGCTAATCGGGTTTTTGGTGCCCGGCAAGCCGTTTACCTGGTTCGCAATGCTGATAAAGTAGCAAATTTCACTAATGATATCGTGGGGGATATTGCTGGTACTCTCAGCGGAGTTATGGTAGCCACAATTATACTTGATATAATGCTTTCTTATCCTTCTTTGCAGGTTCATGAAATATGGTTCAGTACCGGCATGCTGGCTTTAGCGGCATCTTTGAATATAACAGGCAAAGCTATGGGTAAATCATTTGCCATCCGGGAGGCCA
Organism: Peptococcaceae bacterium UBA2264; assembly: GCA_002347475.1. Lineage (GTDB taxonomy): Bacteria > Bacillota > Desulfitobacteriia > Desulfitobacteriales > Desulfitobacteriaceae > UBA2264. The sequence goes on along the minus strand of DDXI01000050.1, from coordinate 13,434 downwards.
ATCAGATTATCGGTGTGGTTGGAGGGATTGTGGCAAGCTTCGAAAAAGTTACAGGCCTCAATTTGACGCAACTGAAAAAACGGGGAGGAAGAAAAAATGGGGCTGCTCGAAGGGATTCGTGAGCCTGCAGACTTACGGGCTTTGAATTGGGAGGAATTGAAGACCCTGGCGCAGGAAATACGTCAGGAAATAATCACTGTTGTCTCCAGCAATGGAGGTCATCTGGCACCTAATTTAGGTGTTGTGGAATTGACTTTAGCCCTGCATCGCGTATTCGATAGTCCCCGTGACAAGCTGATCTGGGATGTCGGACATCAGACCTATATTCATAAGATGGTCACCGGTCGTCTGTCGGAATTCAAAAGTTTAAGGTTATATAATGGACTTTCCGGTTTTCCCAAACGTTCGGAAAGCCCTCACGATTGTTTTGAAACCGGTCATGCCAGCACCTCGATTTCCGCCGCAGTTGGTTTTGCCAAAGCCCGGGATTTTTCCGGGGAAAATTATAGTGTTGCAGCCATCATTGGGGATGGTGCCATGACCGGAGGTATGGCTTACGAAGCCTTGAATCATGCCGGGCATAGCGGAACGGATTTGCTGGTGATACTGAATGATAATAAGATGTTTATTTCCCCTAATGTTGGGGCCTTATCTTCGTATCTGAATCGTTTGCGGACAGACCCGCGCTATGAAAAACGTAAAGCCGATGTCAAAGGTCTTTTGAAGAGTATCCCCAGGATTGGTTTTAAGATAACCAAAGCTGCTACAAGGGCTAAATCAAAAATAAAATATCTTCTGGTACCCGGCATGTGGTTTGAAGAACTGGGTTTTACTTATTTAGGCCCTTATGACGGGCATGATTCCAAACTTTTGGAACAGGTCCTAGAACAGGCCAAACAAAAGAAAGGCCCTATTCTGCTGCATGTAGTGACCCGCAAAGGCAAGGGCTATTTGCCGGCTGAGCGGGATCCTGATCTGTTTCACGGCGTAGGACCATTTGAAGAGACGACAGGTAAAATTATCAGGAAGCCGGCCCCGCCGACATATACGCAAATATTCGGACAAACAATATGTGACATAGCCGCTGCAGATCCTAAAATAGTGGCTATTACGGCTGCTATGCCTACCGGAACAGGACTCGGTCAGTTCGCCAGGCAATTTCCGGAGCGCTTTTTTGATGTGGGAATTGCTGAAGAACATGCCGTGACCTTTGCTGCAGCTTTGGCTATCAGCGGCTTAAAACCGGTTGTAGCCATCTATTCCACGTTTCTGCAAAGGGCTTATGATCAGATCCTGCAGGATGTTTGTTTGACCGGGGCTAACGTAGTTTTGGCCGTAGACAGGGCTGGAGTTGTTGGCAATGACGGTCCAACCCATCATGGTCTTTTTGATATTTCTTTCTTGCGCAGTATCCCTAATCTGGTTCTGATGGCTCCTAAGGATGAAAATGAGTTGCGCCAGATGTTATATACTGCTTTCCGGTTGGAAAGACCGGTAGCTGTGCGTTATCCCCGCTCCGTGGGTCAGGGTGTGACGGTACAGGAGAATGGCAGGGAAATACCTTTGGGTAAGGCTGAACTTCTGCGGGACGGGCATGATTTAACTATTATTGCTGCCGGCCCGGTTGTGAACACCTGTCTGCTGGCAGCACAGGAGCTAAAACAGCGTGGGATAGAGACAGCTGTGATTAACCTGCGCTATATTTATCCTTTGGATAGCGAACTGATCCTGCGGTATGCTGGTTTGAGCAAACGTCTTATTACAGTGGAAGACAACATTCTGGCAGGTGGTATGGGAGGAGCTGTTTTGGAACTGCTTGCGGATGAGGGCCTGAATGATGTTGCCGTGGAAAGACTGGGTTATCCTGATTTTGTGGAGCAGGGATCAATATCCCAGCTGCATGAAATGTATGGCTTGTCAGTCCAGGGTATTGTGGGAGCATTTGTCAAGTTGGAGGCCCGGGAGACAAAATTCAAATTGAAGCGCTCTACCAGGATCAGGATCGGAATTTGATATTTATGATTCTTTTTGCTATGTAATAAGGTCTGATTTTTCTGTATAATTTCAGTGGATGATCTGGTTGGATAATGAATGCGGTTCGGGTCCCGAACAGTGCATTTAGGGGGTAATTGTGGGTAAGAACAAAGGGAAAGAGCGTCTCGATCTGCTGATGGTCAAACAGGGATTAGCTCCGAGTCGGGAAAAGGCCAAATCCCTGATTATGGCTGGGGCAGTTTTTGCCGAGGGATTGCGTTTGGAGAAACCAGGGATGGAAGTGGCTGAGAATATAATACTGGAACTCAAGGGTGAGAAACTGGCTTATGTTTCACGCGGCGGTTTGAAACTGGCTAAAGCGATAGAAGTTTTCCAGCTGGACTTCCATGATCAGGTTGTGGCGGATATCGGAGCCTCAACCGGGGGATTTACTGATTGCCTTTTACAGAACGGAGCGGCCAAGGTTTATGCCATTGACGTGGGTTATGGCCAGTTAGACTGGAAATTACGCACCGATCCCCGCGTTGTGACCATGGAGAGAGTCAATGCCCGTTATCTTAACGAAACATCCTTGCCGCAAAAAGTGGATTGGGTTGTTTCTGATGTAGCTTTTATTTCCGTTACTAAAATCTTTCCTGCTATGCGGGCCATATTAAAGGAAAACGGTCAGGCAGTAATTCTGATTAAACCTCAGTTTGAAGCCGGACGGGAGAAAGTGGGCAAAAAAGGAGTTGTTAAAGATCCTGCCGTTCATTGTCAGGTTCTGGACCATGTCCTTGAGGAAGCCCGGAAAAATGGCTTTGGGATCAGAGGAGTACATTATTCTCCGATCCGGGGGCCGGAAGGTAATATTGAATATCTGGCTTGGCTTTCCTGCGGAGAGTCCACAGCTGACGATATGGCGACATTGACAGAAAATCTCGTGGCGAAAGCTCAGAGGGAGACGAAATGAAGGTATGAAAAAAGTTGGTTTATGGCTTAACAGCAGCAAGCCGGAAATCCAGCAATTGACTGTACAGCTTACTCGGTGGTTAAGTGACAGACAGCTGGAGGTTCTCGCTGACGGATCGGAAACGGAGAACCAGGACATTAGCTTCATTATTTCTTTGGGCGGTGACGGAACATTGCTGAAAGCTGCCAGAGAGGCAGCGGCCATGAGAATTCCGGTTTTAGGAGTTAATATGGGGCGCCTGGGTTTTCTGTGTGAAATCGAGAAAGACAAGGTATTTGTTTCCCTGGAGAAAGTTTTAAGCGGAGATTATCAAATAGAAGAACGTTTAATGTTGAATGTTGTTCTAAAACGTCCTGGCAAAAAAGATAAGTCAGTGACAGTGCTCAATGACGTGGTATTTTCCAGAGAAAGTGATGAGGGGATCATTACAATCAAGGTTAATTTATCGGGGGAGCCCTCTCTTTCTTACCCGGCCGACGGTCTGATCGTGGCAACTCCGACAGGTTCAACAGCTTACTCCTTATCAGCAGGCGGGCCGATTGTAAGCCCTGATGTGGAAGCCATTATTATTACACCTATCGCTACACACTCTCTTTCCGCCCGGCCAATGGTGGTTTCAGATCATGAAACGATTGAAGTGGAAGTAGATCAGGACCGTACATGCAATGTCAACTTCGATGGTCGGGGCAGAAAAATCTTGTTTCCCGGTGAGTCGGTAATAATAACGAAATCACCGCTGAAAGCCCTGCTGATTCGCTTGGGCAGCCGCAGTTTCTCCACTGTCATTCGCGAAAAACTGAGGGATCGTTAAGATGTTCAGAGAACTCAGGGATATCCAGGGTTTGTTGCCTAAACAGGACTATAGTGTGCTTGAAGGTCGGTACCTAAATCAGGGAGAAAAAAGTCCTTACTGGGTTATGGTGCAAAAAAACAGGGAGGTTGAGAAGTGAAAACCCGTCGGCACATCAAGATTCAGGAAATAATAAGCAAAGAGATTATCCGGACGCAGGAGGATTTGGCTAAAAAATTGCTCGAGGCAGGCTTTGTGGTTACCCAGGCGACTGTTTCCCGGGATATCAAGGAGTTGGGGCTGATCAAAATACCCGGTAATGATGATGAATATCATTATGCAATTCCTGCCGAACAATACCCTTTGAATAATCAGGAACGCCTGAAACGGATTTTGCGGGAGACTGTCGTCTCTGTGGATGACAGTGAAAACCTTGTTTTGATCAGAACACTGCCGGGCAATGCCCATGCCTTGGCTTCAATCATAGATAACAGCAATTGGCTGGAAGTTATCGGAACTGTAGCAGGAGATGATACCATTCTCCTGGTCGTAAAACCAAAAGAAGCTGCCGCTGTTGTCTGTAAACGGATTTATGATTTGTTGGGATAGGAGGTTGGGCCGTGCTCGCGGAATTTAAGGTGGTTAATTTCGGGCTTATGGAAGAGGTAACGCTGACGTTTACCAAGGGGTTAACAGTTTTCAGCGGTGAAACCGGAGCCGGCAAATCCATGTTGATCGATGCTTTGGGAGTTCTGTTAGGCGGACGAGCGAATGCAGACTTTATAAGACATGGCGCTGATCAGGCCCGTATTGAAGGCGTATTTTCTGATATTCCTTCTCCTGTCCTTGCCCGGCTGGAAAAAGAGGGTTATGATTACGAAGAGGGGCTGCTTTTTCTCTATCGGGAACTTAACTCTTCTGGCAGAAATATCTGTCGGGTTCAGGGACGGACTATTCCCCTGAATATTTATCGCGGACTTTGTGAAGGCCTGGTAGATATTCATGGTCAAATGGAGCATCTTTCTCTTTTCAGAGCAGAAAATCATCGCGACCTCCTGGATTCCCTGGGTGGTTCAGCCCAACAGGAACTAGTGAAACAGGTGAGTTCCGCGGCCCGCCAATATAAGAGTCTTCGGCAGCGGGAGCACCGGTTAACCCGGTCTTCTGCTGAAAGAAAACAAAAGGAGGACTTCCTGCGTTTTCAAATCGAGGAGATTGATCAGGTCGACCCGCTTCCTGGAGAAGAAGACAGTCTGGAACAGGAAAAACAACGGCTAAGCAATGCCGAACGAATCATGAGTCTCTTGGCCGGTATCTATGCAGATCTTTATGACAGTACCTCGAACACTTTGGCAGTATATGATTTGCTGGGACGTTCCCTTAAAGCCGCACAGGAATTAGCCCGTTTGGATCCCGGGAGCCAGCATTTTGTCGGGCTGGCAGAATCACTCTATTTTATGGCAGAAGATATGGCCGGCCAAATACGTTCCTACCGGGAAAATTTGGAGTTTGATCCGGGAAAACTGGACCAAATAGAAGAACGGCAGGGGCAGCTGTATCGGCTGCGTAAATACGGTTCAACCCTAAAGGATGTTCTCAATACCCGGGAAAAATTGTACCTGGAACTTCAGAATATAACTGAGCTGGATCAACAAGCCGGAATATTGAGGGCAGAGATAGAAGAAGCAGAGCAGAATTACTGGAAACAAGCCCGAATTTTAAGCAGTAAACGGCAGGAGCAGGCTGCAAGGTTAGAGAGTGATTGGCTTGAACAATTGGCAGATCTCGGTTTGGAACAGAGTCAGGTTGAAGTTCGTTTGCGGGAACTTGCAGAACCTGCGGAAGGCGGAGCTGAAGAAATCGAATTTTATTTTTCAGCTAACCCGGGAGAACCCCTGAAACCTTTGGCTAAGGTAGCGTCGGGGGGCGAGATGTCCCGTCTGATGTTGGCTTTGAAGACACTTCTGGCTCAGGCAGAGAAAGTGGATACCTTTATTTTCGATGAAGTGGACAGCGGTGTGGGTGGGCGTACTATCCAAAAAGTTGCTGAAAAACTTGCCCATATCTCGGAAAGCAAACAGGTCTTGTGTATTACTCATAATGCTGCGGTAGCCGCACATTCCAGGGAACATTTTGGTATTTTTAAAGAAACTGATGGTCAGAGGACTTATACAAAGGTGCAACACCTGGAAGGAGAGGAACGAATTGAGGAATTGGCCAGGATGTTGGGTGGAGGACCAGCGGAAATTACCCGTAAACATGCCCGGGAATTGTGGCAGGTGGCCCAAAGAAAATAACTCGAATTACAGGAAATAACGACTTAATTGTCGAATAAATAAATTTGTTAAGAAGCGGGGAGGAATGGATCTAAAATGCAGAAACGTATCAGGGTTTTGTTAGCTGATGATAATCGTGAGTTTGTTGAGGTTTTGAAAGAATATTTTCAGAGCCAGGATGATATGGAAATCGTTGGTGTAGCATATCATGGCAACGAAGCTTTAGAAATGATTTTTCGGGAAACACCCGATGTAGTAGTACTCGATATCATTATGCCCCATCTTGATGGATTAGGAGTTTTGGAAAAACTGCAGCACGAAATAAACAAGCCGCGAGTAGTTATCTTATCTGCATTCGGACAGGAGGCTATGACTCAGCGGGCTGTTAATTTGGGTGCCGATTACTACATTTTGAAACCTTTTGACCTTAATACCCTGGGGAACCGTATTCGTCAGTTATCTGTGGAAAATGGCTTTGCGGGCGGTTATGCCTCAGCCGGGATCAGTCCTGCGGGTATTTCTGGTTATATACAGCCTGCTGCGCCGGCAAAATCCCTGGAAGCAGAGGTTACCCGTATGATTCATCAGATGGGGGTTCCTGCCCATGTGAAAGGATACCAGTATCTGCGGGATTCCATTGTCAATGTGGTCAAGGAGGTTTCCCTTTTAGGAGCAGTGACAAAAGAGCTATATCCCATGATTGCCTTAAAATATCATACAACACCCAGCCGGGTCGAACGGGCTATCCGACATGCTATAGAATTAGCTTGGGACCGCGGAAATATTGAATTTATGAACAAGTTTTTCGGCTATACTATCAATCTTGAGCGCGGCAAACCGACGAATTCGGAATTCATAGCAATGGTTGCCGATAAATTGAGGATGTTGTCTTAAGAAGAACCCGCTTTAAGCAAGGAATTTTCAGACTCAAACACCAACAAATCTTTTTCAGTGTAATATTGGTAAAATATATTAATAAGCTGGTTAGGTCTGTTACAACAAATTATTTGGTTTACAAACACCTCTATTGATAAAAATGGAGGTGTTTTTGTTTTAGGCCTTGCTGAGATAGTCCATAGTATAATTGCAGCCGTCCGTTCTTATTTGCAGGATTTTGCAGCCGGTGAGCAGAAATTAATAATAAGATCCGCAAGGTTTGTTCAATCAGCGGTGTCTTCTGCCGTTTTTTCTGTGAAGATGTTTTCGGGGACATAATCTGAAATTGTATAACAGGTTATGTCCGGGATGATTCCTTTAGTCAGAAACGTTTAGTTAGGAACGGTCATAAGATAAAATCGTTCAATTATATGCAGGAGGGCTTATGGGCAAAAAAAATTTGGAGGAAAAATGTCTTAGTCAGGATGTAATATTCGAAGGGCAGATTCTCAGGGTGCAAAAGGATACCGTCTCCCTGCCCAATGGCTCGACATCCACACGCGAATTGGTCAGGCATCCCGGAGCCGTGGCAGTGGTGGCCCTCCAGAATGAAGGTCTGCTTCTGGTCCGGCAATATCGCTACGCTCTGGGCAGGGATCTCTTGGAGATCCCTGCCGGCAAACTTGATGGCGGGGAAGCGCCCCTGGAGTGTGCCCAGCGTGAATTGCGGGAGGAGACCGGATATCGCGGGGATTTGACTCCTCTGGGGGTTTATTGTTCTACTCCGGGATTTTCCGATGAAGTCATTCATTTATTCAAGGCCGTCAATCTGGTTTGGGATCCTCTTAACCCTGATGAAGATGAATTTTTGGAAGTAGAGATTATTCCCTGGCAGAAAGCCCTGCAGATGGCTAAAAAAGGCCAGATTCAGGATGCCAAGACTGCTCTCGGGATCTTATTGGTCCAAGGTGAATCAGAGTGATTTATGCCGATCTGCATATTCATATAGGCCAAAGTCTGGATGGCAGAGCTGTTAAAATAACTGCCTCGAAAAGCCTTACTCTGCCGAATGCGATCGAGGAAGCCCGGGATATTAAAGGCCTGTCCCTTGTTGGTATCATTGACGCTCAGGCTACTGGGGTGAGGCGGGATTTATTAATGTTAATTGACCAGGGAGAGCTGGTTTCCCTGTCCGGCGGTGGCTATGCAGCTCAATCTCTGGTCATCATTCCCGGAACAGAAATCGAATTAAAAGTTGGGGAAGGGACTGCTCACTTCCTGGCTTATTTTCCTGCCCTTGCTCAGCTGGAAGCCTATGTGGATTATCTTAAACCATTTGTTAAGAATTTACAGCTCAGTTCGCAAAAGGCTTATCTGCCCCTGGAGGACTGGCTGGCGGCAGTGGAGCACAATGAGGGAGTTTGGCTGCCTGCCCATGCTTTTACACCGCATAAGGGGATCTATGGCAACTGCTGCCGCCGTTTAGCGGAAGTTATGCCTGTACTGCCTCAGGCTCTGGAAATGGGTCTGAGCGCCGACCGGGCGATGGCTCGAGGTATCAGTGAATTGGACGAAGTTTTGTTATTCAGTAATTCTGATGCCCATTCACTTTCCAGGATTGCCCGCGAGTATAATGTGCTGCAACTCAGTGACAACTCCTTTCAAGGTCTGAAAAACCTTTTGGACCGTCAAGCCGGCCGAATTATTGCCAACTGCGGTTTTCCGCCGCAGGCGGGAAAATACTACCGCACTTTCTGTCCGTTTTGCCAGCGGATAGTGCAGGAAAATCCCCCTCAGCTTACTTGTCCCTATTGTGGCAGCAAGCGTGTGGTTACAGGAGTCCTGGATCGGCTGCTGAGCATAGCCGACAGACCGGTGGAAAAGTCTGATTCTCCATATATTTACCAGGTTCCGCTTTGGCAGCTGCCCGGAGTCGGCCCGAAAATGTATTCTAAACTTCTGACTGTGTACGGGACGGAGATGACTATCCTGCATGAAGTTCCCATTGATCAGCTGTTGGCGGTTGCCGGCGAGAAGATTGCTCACTGGATTAATAAAGCCCGCCACAATGAACTGGACTTTGCAGCAGGCGGGGGCGGAATTTACGGGCGTATCAAAAAATAAATTCAGATGTTAATAAAGGACAGCAGATAAAAACAGGACGTTAGAAATAATGGAACAAACGGAGGCTGACAGCATTATGCTTATCGGAGTGCCGAAAGAAATAAAAGCTGATGAAAATCGCGTGGCTATCACTGCCGCTGGAGTGCAGGATTTTGTTCAGGCGGGACACCAGGTCATTATTGAAAAGGCCGCCGGAGTGGCTAGCGGGATTCCGGACAGAGAGTATATGGATGCTGGCGCCCGGATTACAGAAACAACTGCAGGGGTTTGGGCAGCAGATATGATCGTTAAAGTAAAAGAGCCTCTGCCTGCAGAATATGATTTTTTAAAAGAGGGCCAGATCCTTTTCACTTATTTGCATTTGGCCCGGGAACTGGAATTAACAAAAGTTTTACTGGCTAAGAAGGTCGTGGCAATCGCTTATGAGACAATTCAGCTGGATGACGGTTCTTTACCCTTACTCACACCGATGAGCGTGGTAGCCGGCCGGATGGCTGGACAAATTGGAGCTCATCTGTTAGAGAAAACGTTTGGCGGCAAAGGAATTCTTCTGGGTGGAGTGCCGGGTGTATTGCCGGCTCAAGTCACCATTATTGGCGGGGGTATTGTGGGCACAAATGCGGCCAGGATAGCCCGGGGTATGGGGGCGGATGTTACAATTATTGAAAAAAGCGGGCGGCGGCTGCAGGAACTTGATAATCTTTTCGGCTGTCAGGTCAAAACTTTAAAGGCAAATAGCCATAATATCGCCTCCAGTGTGGCCCGGACTGATTTATTGATCGGAGCTGTTCTGATTCCCGGAGCCCGGGCACCACGCCTGGTTACAGAGGAAATGGTTAAAAGCATGGCTTCCGGGAGCGTCATTGTCGATGTTTCCATTGATCAGGGTGGAATTATTGACACTATCGATCGGGTAACGACCCACAGCGCACCAACATATGTGAAATACGGAGTCATTCATTACAGTGTCGCCAATATGCCTGGTGCCGTGGCTCGGACCTCCACTTACGCCCTGACCAATGTGACCTTGGGATACGCCTTGGAACTGGCCAACAAAGGTTATATCCAAGCGATGCAGGAGAACCCTGCCCTGGGTAAGGGTCTCAATGTTATCAGGGGGAATTTAACTTGCCGGGCGGTGGCTCAGTCTTTAAATCTCACTTGTACCCCACTGGCTGAGATACTGGGATAAATAAATATGAATTATGGACTCCGGGGGGATTCTATGGAAAGCGCCAAAAAATTTAACTTAAACAGCTACCTGACATATCTTCGGGTGGAACGGGGCTTATCCGGGAATACCTGTCAGGCTTACAAACGGGATCTGCACTTTCTTGGTCTTTTTCTTGCTGAACGGGAGAAGGATTACCTGAATTGTGAGGCCAATGACCTTTTTTTATTTATTTTAAAATTAAAGGAGCAGGCTAAAGCAGCCCGGAGTATTGCCCGCTATGTGGCCTCCGTCAAGGGTTTGTTTGATTTTTTGGTAACTGAGGGGTATAGAAATGACGATCCTACAGGATACCTGACCCACCCCCGTCTGGGGCAAGTCCTGCCCAAAGTCTTGTCGGAACTGACTGTTGATAAACTTCTGAACAATGCAGAGGCACAGACAGACCTGGAAATACGCAACCGGGCCATGATCGAGGTTTTATACAGCAGCGGCCTAAGGGTTTCTGAACTGCTGAGCCTGCGTTTAACCGATATCTCGCTGACGGCCGGTTATATTCGCTGCAAGGGCAAAGGAAACAAAGAACGTCTTGTTCCCTTGGGAGAGCCGGCTATCCGGGCTGTGGAGGGCTATCTTCAGGGGGCCCGCCAGCGGCTGGCTGGAACAGATAAATCGAAAATACTATTCTTAAATGCTCGGGGCCGGCCAATGACCAGACAGGGTTTTTGGCAAATTCTGAAACTCTGGGCCAGCCAGCATGGTATAGAGCAGAATGTTTTTCCTCACATCTTAAGGCATTCTTTTGCCACTCATCTGCTGGATCATGGAGCTGACCTGCGTTCAGTCCAGGAAATGCTGGGTCATGCGGATATTTCCACTACGCAAATTTATACCCATTTGACCAGAAAAAGAATTTTAGACGTATTCAATAAGGCACATCCTCGTGCCCATCGGGAGTGATAGTTGATGATTTCCAGAGTAGTCATAATTGTCCTGGACAGTGTTGGAATTGGGGAATTGCCCGATGCCGCCTCTTACGGGGATTGCGGCAGCAATACGCTGGGAAACATAACCTGTTCTTTGGGCAGTTTACACCTGCCTAATCTTGCCAGACTGGGTCTGGGTAATATTGCCCCTCTGGCAGGTATTTCAGCGGAACAGAAACCAGAGGGAAATTATGGAAAAATGGCTGAGCTTTCCCCAGGCAAGGATACAACAACCGGGCACTGGGAACTGGCCGGAGTTGTTTTGGAGAAAGCCTTTCCCACCTTTCTCCACGGTTTTCCCGCGGAATTCATCCGAAGTTACGAGGAAGCCATCCAACGCCAGGTCTTAGGTAATGAGGTTGCTTCCGGTACCGAAATCATTCAGCGTTTAGGTCCGGAACATGTCAGGACAGGCAAGCCCATTGTCTATACCTCAGCAGATTCTGTTTTTCAGATAGCAGCCCACGAAGAAATAATACCCTTGCCGGAACTGATGAGACTGTGTCGGCTTGCCCGGGAAATGCTGACCGGAGAATTGGAAGTAGGCCGGGTGATTGCCCGACCTTTCCTGGGAAGCGAAGGTAATTACTACCGTACGGCTAACCGCCATGATTTTGCTGTTCCTCCGCCTTATGAGACACTTTTGGATCATGTGCAAAAACGCGGTCTGCCTGTTTTGGCTGTGGGGAAAATCAGTGATATTTTCGCCGGCCAGGGAGTTACTGAATCTTCCCCGACGAAAAGCAATAATGAAGGGGTGGACAAAATATTAGCCTATTTGGCCCAAAAACGCCCGGGGTTGCTTATGGCCAACCTGGTTGATTTTGATATGGTTTATGGACACCGTAACGATATCCGTGGCTATTGCTCTGCCCTGGAGGACTTTGACCGGCGTTTGCCGGAAATATTACAGGCTTTGAGTGCCGAAGATGTTTTGATCATAACAGCTGATCATGGCTGTGACCCGACTACTGCAAGTACAGATCATTCGCGGGAATATGTACCCTTGCTGGTTTACGGGCCAAGTCTTAAAAGGGGGCAAAACCTGGGAATCCGGCAATCTTTTGCCGATGTGGGAGCGACAGCGGCCGAGATCCTGCGGTTGGAGCCCTTGCGCTTTGGGCGGAGTTTCTACAATCTTATCAGCTAGTCCTCAAACCTTGATAGTATTTAGGATACGGTAGTCAGGGCTAAATTTATCATTTCCAGTAACGTTATTTCTCTGTCTTCAGCAGAAGCCGATTCCTTACTGAGCAAATTGTCGCTGACAGTAAGAATTGCCAGAGCATTGACCTTATGCTGGGAGGCTAAGGTATATAAAGCCGCTGTTTCCATTTCGATAGCCAGAACTCCATACCTGGCCCATAATTTCCAGGCTATGGGATCATCTTCATAGAAAGTATCGGAACTGAGAACACCGCCGACTTTCACCGGGATCTGCGCTTGGAGAGCCAGGTTATAGGCTTTATACAGAAGTTCAAAACTCGCTCCCGGGGCAAAATCCAGATTTTTAAATCTGATCTTATTGACATTGGAATCTGTGGAGGCGCACTGGGCCAGAATGATATCTCTCAGACTGATATCTTTCTGAATCGTGCCGCAGGTCCCGATTCTGATCAGATTGCGGACCTCATAATCCCTGATAAGTTCATAGACATAAATCGATATGGAAGGGATACCCATGCCGGTGCCCTGAACTGAAATTTTCTGCCCCTTGTATAAGCCGGTAAAACCATACATTCCTCTGATTTTATTGTAACAAATGACATCCTCCAAAAAATTTTCGGCTATAAATTTTGCTCTCAGAGGATCTCCCGGCAGGAGGATAGTTTCGGCAATAGCTCCTTTGGCAGCACCTATATGCAGACTCAACTCAAACCACCTTCCTTTGTATGCAAATAGTATCATTTATGTGACATTGTGTCATCTGTTCCGGAGGTTTTATTTCATATTTTAAATTAAATAAATGTTAAGTTATTTCTACTCTGATTTAGAGCAGACAGGAGGCAGGAAAGGATGCGCATGGTGGATCTGATCGAAAAGAAGAAAGAAGGACTGGCTTTAAGCCGGGAGGAGATCAGGTATATAATCCAAGGGTATATTCAGGACAGTATTCCGGACTACCAGATGTCCGCTTGGGCGATGGCTGTTTATTTCCAGGGTATGAATTCTGAGGAAACTGTTGAGCTGACCAAAGCAATGGTCGAGAGCGGGGAACAATATGACCTGTCCGGTATTGCGGGTAAAGTGGTGGATAAGCACAG
>DDXI01000197.1 GCA_002347475.1 Peptococcaceae bacterium UBA2264 | reverse complement strand
CCAGCCATCTTGTACATGTTCGGAATCATTAGAAGCAGGCCTTGAGAAGCTGTGTAAGTTGTGGTCAGGGCACCGGCTTGCAGGGAACCATGCACAGAACCGGCAGCTCCGGCTTCAGATTGTAATTGGGCAACTTTTACTCTTTGTCCGAATAAATTGGTTTTACCATTGGCTGACCACTCGTCAACAAACTCAGCCATCGGTGAAGAGGGAGTGATCGGGTAAATACACGCAACCTCAGTAAAAGCATATGAAGCATAAGCGGCGGCTTCATTGCCGTCCATAGTCTTGGTTTTGGCCATCTTTAAAATTTCTCCTTTCGATACTAGCACTTAGCTTTTTTGTTTTTTACGTTCCAGCAACATTTCCATAAAGGCATCAACACGATTCTTGACTGGACCATCGGCATAGTCACGCGGATCTACCATATCCCCTTCCAAAAGAAGAGTGGGGATATTATACTTTTCCTGCATGATTTTTGCCTGGTAGGGCAGGAATCCTGTGGCAATTTTACATCCATAGAGCGCGTAACTGATAATTCCATCCACCTTATAATCGATAGCTTTACGGGCAATCAGAGAATTCACGGTTTCCCGCACTGAAGTCATGAACCAGCAGCCGTAAAGGTATTTACGGGCTAAACTCTCATAAGGCTTATCCGGGTCCATCTTGCCGCGGCTGTAATGGAAAAAGTACGTGTAGGATTCAATGACACTCACAGCATCAAATTTGTGTAAATAATTAAACAGACCAAGCGTAAACCAGGGTGGAATATTGTCAAATAAGATCCGCAGTTTTTCTTCTCCGGGAAGCACCCCGATGCCTTTTTCAACACGGTCCTTGACCTCGTCCCGCAGACTGCGGGCAAAATCAACGGCCTGTTGGGTCCCTGCCCACTGCACCAAGGGCATCAGGCAGGATAAAGCATCTTCCGAACCCATAGGAGATGGTACAGCTTTTCTTAAATCCTGCATTTCTTCAAACAGTTCCGAGGCTTCCCCGGAAAGTCTGACAACCTCTCTGAGCTTATCTTTATTCAGCTCCTGTCCGGTAGCCTTGCCGATAAACTCCAAGGCACCCTTGATCTGCTTGACAGTATAGTCGAGATAATGCTGTTCCAGAACATCAAGAGTCATGCGAGGCGGAATATAGGGAACGTCAATTAGATAACATGGAATTTTGTAACCGAAAATACGCTCGGTTTCTCTCCACCATTTCAGATGGAAGTAGCAGGAACCGCTGTCTGCTATCAGGAAGTCCGGAATCGGCAAACCCCCGCCCGGATAGGCGACATCTTTCCTGTCTTTGCCTTCCAGCAGGTAACCGGTATGATTGCGGAAATAACCGCAAAGTTCTCTGGCATAACCAGCGCCTTCAGCAACCTCCAGCAAAGGAGGGGTCATTTGCTTGGCGGCACAGGCCGCATTGAAGTTCTCCGGAAAAACCGGGAGTACGTTATCGTAAACCCAGCATAAATCCACCAATCCTGCTCCTGTTACATAACAGATCTTTTTGCTGTGATCCTGGGCAACCTTATTGGCTTCCGCATAATATTCCTTAACCATGGGGTAAACCAGTTTGGTTGCTGCTACTGATTTGACAGATTTATCTGTTTTAACCTGTGACACGCGAATCCCCCCCAATCATCTCAAGAAAACTTTCGATTCTGGTTCTAGCCTGGGCATCACCGATAGTTCTTTCCACTTCAAATGAAAGCACAGGTAATCCCAGATCCTGAAGCTGTTTGATCATAAAAGGACGATCCATGGCATGGGAATCACACCATTTGTGCACAGCAAAAATTACAGCATTTACCTGATATTTATCGATAAGTGTCTTAATGTGTTCCAGCCGTTCTTCAGCTACCTTCGTTGAACACATAGATGAACATGGTACTTTTTCCAGTTTCTGCATGGCCATAGCCTCGACCAGATTATCTGCTGTCGGTGTTTCCGGCATCTTGATATCATTCCAGAAATAACGACTGCCCATACAGAGATCATCGGAAACGACCATGCCACCTAATTCTTCAATCAGTTGAAATATTTCGGTATCAAGGAAGAGAGTACCTGAAATATGAATACGCGGACCGCTAACGGCCGGCAACTGTCTTTTGGCTGCCTCTTCCAGCAATGATTTCAGCTTAATATTAGCCTCATCCTTGGGAACCTCTACCACCCAATTCATAATTTCAGCGACTTCAACTCCGGTGAAGCCAGGATGTTCGGCATTCCCTCTGGCATCATAAACCTGGCGCAGTAAATTGCGGTTCTCATTATATACTTCTATGGACTTTTGCATTTCAGCAGCTGTTATTTCCCGTCCGAGGTATTCTTCCAGGGAGCGCTTGACAACCTTGAATTCCTCGGTCAAAAACTCGGCAGCCATTTCTTTCTTCTCATCCCTGTTGTCGTGAGGCATGACAATAAATTGGTAGTAAGACGACTTGGCAGTCTCCGCTATAATCTGGAATATATCACAGCCACCCTCACACGAATAGGCGCCAATCATCCCATCAAGGCTGCTTAATCCATTTTGTAGTCCCATTTCCAAAATAGTCCGGGCATAATAACACATAAACACGGTGTGATATTGATTTGCTTCCACTACAGGAATACTGTCTCCTAAAAACTTAACTGGCAAAATTTCTCCGGCAAACAGCAGTTCTTCAGGAATATAACTGCACATGTAGCCGAATACCTTTTTACCATCATTCTTCCACTGTTTGACAGCATCAGACTGATCCGGCCAACGGCTATAAGATTTTGATAACTGTGATATTGCTTCTAACACAGTACTCATCCTCCCCTATATTTTATGACATACTGATTTAGCTATTACTTATTCCCTTTGTTCAGTTTCTCTTTATTCTATATCCTTGTTTTGCTGCCCATTCTGTCTGTCACTAATGAT
>DDXI01000174.1 GCA_002347475.1 Peptococcaceae bacterium UBA2264 | reverse complement strand
ATCTAATACTATTATACGAGGAGAGTTGTTATGAAAGTAACTGATTTGACCCATGTAATATATTCAGATATGCCGGTTTTCCCAGGAACAGAACAGCCGATTTTGGAAAAAGTGAAAACATTGGAAAACGAAGGTTATCGAGAGGCCAAAATTTCCATGTACTCCCATACAGGTACCCATATAGATGCCCCGGCACATATGCTGAGCCAGGGACCTTGTTTAGATGATTTGGCTGTAGAACATTATATAGGAAAGGCGGCTATCCTCGATTTTTCCACTGGAGGGATGGAATTAATAGATCTTGCCAGTTTAAAACCTTATGAGGAAAAAATCAAAAAAGTTGAGTTCCTGATTATAAAAACAGGCTGGAGTAAATACTGGGGAGATAAAAAGTATTTTGAAGATTTCCCTTCTTTGAATGAAGAAGCTGCCAAATGGTTGTCAGAATTTAATTTAAAGGGCATTGGTGTGGACACAGCTTCAATTGATGCTATAAAATCAACCACCTTTGCCGTTCATAAAATATTATTGCAAAAGAATATCCTGATTATTGAAAATCTGACAAACCTGGATTCCCTTGGCAAGGAGCATTTTGTCTTAAGCGTTCTGCCCCTGAAAAATAAAAATGCTGATGGTTCCCCAGTGCGGGCTGTTTCCATAGAACATTTATGAATGAAGCAGCTGACAAAGCTGAATAGGCTTCAATACCGCAACACCCCATAGGGTATGGATGACCAGATCAGGCCGATTGCAAGTTGTGCAATAATTCACAAAAAATAAAACCGCCATTTCTAACGGGTAAAGCACATCTGATAAACAACTTGAATATTCTAGCCGCTGAACACCATAACCCTCTTCAATTAAGGAAAAGGTAAAGGGAGGAAAAGCATTGTCCTAGTTGTACAGTCTTTGATATTTATCTAAAACAACGTCCAGCTTCTGACTTACGGCTACCACTTCCGGATCACTGCAGCTTCTGCCCTCTGCCACCCTGTACAGGTCCAGACGTAATTCTTCAATTATTTTTTCAAGCTCTGACATACTGACATCCTATTCCTGTAAATACTAATATATGACAAAACAAATCACATTTTCCATAAAACATTATAACTTACCTGTTTAATATTGTAAATACATTATGTAAAAAAAGCCCCTCGCTCAAGAGGGGAGATTTGAGAAGGTAAAATGTATATCAAAGGAAACACTTTGATACACTTATAATAAAACAAACTTGTTAATATTTTGTGAACATTATATGAAGTATTGGTAAAGTTTTTCCCGCTACCTCTGTTTTTGGGCAAACAGCTTTCGGAACAACGGTTTTTTGATTTCGATAGCCCCTGCAGGACATACTTCCTGGCAGCAGAAGCAGCGAATACAGCGCTTATACTGGTAGGAAGGCGGATTTTCCCTGGAACTTTCGTTATGCCAGTCGATTGCCTTTGGTTTGACCGGGCACATTTTTACACAGATACCGCAGCGCACACACTTCTCTCCCCTGATCACCGGTTTGGGAACAAGCAACCAGGTAAGGATTCGGGCTGCTTTTCCCAGCCGGGGATAAGATTTGATCGGTTCTGTGTTGACCTGGAAATTGCTAACCTGGAATTGGGCCAGCGGCTCACCCAGCAGTTCGATTTCCTCTTCCCTGAATACACCCAGCCCCGCTTCGCTGCCGGCGATAATTGTGGGGGAAAGTTCCGGATCGACCTGAACCAGACGGCAAATGGTGGCATCCAGAGCTACCGGATCTGTGGAAAAGAGCAGAACATTCATTTTCCGGGGACTGCCGTTTCTCGGTCCGTTACCTTCCATAGCCATGATCCCATCCATGATATAAAGTCGCGGTTTCAGAAAGATATTAAGATCCGCCAGCATCCTGGCAAAATCAACAGTTTGGGGCAGTTTGACATGGAATTCGCTTTTAAGTATCCCTGGTATACAACCGAACTGGTTTTTCAGGGCCCCGGTCAGTTTCATTAAACCATGAGTTTTTAACTTGGGAAGACTGATCAGGCCGTCACTGGCCAAAACCCCGTTGGCTATGGTAAATTTCCTGTTCTGCAGAGCTTCCGGAACAAAGACCTCCTGTCCCCGGACAAAATCTGCCAAGGGTATATTCCATTCCGCCGCAGCTTCCGCCAAACCGCTTTTGTAGGCGGCAGCCTCCGGGGAATGATAGGCCGGTGAATCCCCATAGCTAAGTTCCACGCCAGAGCTGCTGAAGAGCTCACACACAGCCCGGAAAACCGCCGGATGGGTTGTGGCACACTGCTCCGGAGCTGCAACCGCCAGTAAATTGGGCTTGAGCAAAATCCTTTCACCGGCCTGGGCAAAGGCCGTGGGGCCGCCTAATAAAGCAATCCCTCGGGCCACGGCCTCTTTGACCTGGGTATATTCATAAGTATCACATTTCAGCACAACGACCTTGGCCATAACATCCCTCCGCTTTTCGGCAGCTGCTCCTGTTCAAACTTTTTCCGAACCCGGAAACTCAAACTTTATCTTACCCTGCGCGGCCTCTTCCCAGACCAGGTAAGCATTAAACGATTTGCCGTTTTTACTTTTAAAGCCCTTGAGCAAGGGCGTCCGGCCTTTTTTCAGGAGGCTCTTGACCTGGCTGACGGTAAGAATTTTCCCGCAGATTGAGGTTTTCCAGACAACGAAGGTGCAGCCTTTTTTCCAGTTGGCACAGCCATAGCCTTTCCTGCCCTCAATCACATTACCCCCGCACTTGGGACAAACACCCAAGGTTGCCGGCAGATTTTCGGCCGGCCTGCTTGCCGGCGGAGTTTGTTCCCCAGATATTCCTTCGCCTGGTCCGGCAGCCAGGGGCCGCTTGTTGCCCCCTTCGGCCTTCGCTGCCGCTTTCTTGGCGCCTTTACTCCGGCCCTGGCCTTTTTTCTTCAGGCCTTCGTTTTTTTCGCTCCCGGCCGGGGAGAGGGAAAGCGGGGTTTTGCCGTGATTTTGTTCATAGGCACGCAGTTCCGCCAGAATAGACCTGATTTCTGCCGCTACCTCCGCCATGTAGTTTTCCAGGGTCTGTTCGCCTTTTTCGACCTGGGCCAGTTCATATTCCAGCTGGCCGGTCATTTCCGCGCTGATCAGGAGGCGGGCCCGGGGCAGCCTGCTTTTGATCAAGGCGATCAGTTCCGTTCCTTTTTCCGTGGGTTTCAAGGCTTTTTGCTGCTGGTATATGTAGCCGCGCTGGAGAAGATTTTCAATTATCGCCGGCCGGGTGGCTACGGTTCCCAGCCCTTTCCCTTTCATCTGCTGCCTTAAAACGTCGTCTTCGATCTGTTTGCCGGCGCTTTCCATAACCTTGAGCAGATCCCCCTGGGTATAACGTTTGGGCGGTTTGGTGCTTTTTTCCTCGATCCTGACCTCTTTGGTTAAGACCATCTCTCCCAGCTGGACCGGAGGCAATTCCTTGTTTTCATCTTCGGCCTGCTTGCCTTTTGGCGGGCGGTTGTCCGGCTCATCAGAACTGTAAACCATTTTCCAGCCCGGGCTGAGCAGGATCCGGCCTTTGGTCCGGAAAAGTTCCTGTTCCACATTGGTGATGATTTCCGTCTGCAGGTACCAGGCAGCCGGGTACCAGACCGCCAGAAAACGGCGGACGATCAAATCGTAAAGCAGTCGTTCGGCCTCGGCAAGTTTCTCCAGACGAATCTTTTCCGTCGTGGGAATAATGGCATGGTGAGCTGTAATCGTATTAATGACCCGTTTGCTTTTCGGAACCCCATAACTGCCGGCTTCCTCCGCGCTGGCCGTATAAGGATCCTGCCGGACCGCTGCCAGATGGGTCGGCAGTTTGGGAATAATATCGGCGGGAAGATAGGCGCAATCCGTCCTGGGATAGGTGATGGCCTTTTTCTCATAAAGAGACTGGGCTGCTTCCAGTACTTTTTCTGCGCTCATACCATAGCGTTTGGAAGCCGTCACCGTCAGGCTGGTCAGGTCAAAGAGCAGCGGCGGTGGTTCTGAGACCTTTTTCTGCTCTGCCTTAACTATCCTGCCCGGCCGGCCCTGGATTTTGGCTGCGATGGCCTCAGCCAGCCGCCGCTCGTTCAGACGCCCGCCTTCCTGCTTATTATTCTTCCCGGCAGCCGGTTTGCCTTTTTGCTTGCTTTCCTGCAGCGTTTCCAGCCAGGTCCCCTCATACTCTCCCTGCTCCGCCTGAAAGGCGGCGATGATTTCATAGTAGGTTTCCGGGACAAACTGCTCAATTTCCCATTCCCGCTCTGTTATCAAGGCCAGGGTCGGGGTCTGGACCCTGCCGATGGAGATGACATTGGGTTTCTTGCGCACAGGATCAAAACTGCCAAACAAAGCCGTAAAACCCTCAGTCAGGTTCATGCCAAAATCCCAGTCAGCCATAGACCGGCCATAGCCGGCAGCAGCCAGACCGGCCACCGTCTGAGCGGAAAGCAAATTATTCATCCCTTCCCGGATCGCTTCTGTGGTGAGGGAGGAAATCCAGAGCCGGGCTAAGGGTTTTGTGCATTGCACCATGTCCCAG
This sequence comes from Peptococcaceae bacterium UBA2264, assembly GCA_002347475.1. GTDB lineage: Bacteria > Bacillota > Desulfitobacteriia > Desulfitobacteriales > Desulfitobacteriaceae > UBA2264. Next base: position 4,468 of record DDXI01000174.1, on the reverse strand, counting down.
ACCTCCTGAAAAAGGAGCTGGCCCTCCCGGTCCGCATCTGTACCGCAAATGACCCGCTCAATTTCCGAGGCTTGCAGCCATTTTTTCAGGACCTGAAACTGTTGACTTGTCCCGTCTTTGACAACCCGGCGAAACGAGCTGACTGCCGGCAGGACAGGCAGCCGCTGCAGGCTCCAGCGTCTCCCGACCTTGTCCAGATCCATATAGGCTTCCGGCCGTTCCAATTCCAATAAATGACCGACACACCAGCTGATAACATAACTCTCGTTCTCCAGATAGCCTTGTCCTTTATTTTTAACTCCCAAGGCAAGGGCATATTCACGGGCTTGCGCCGGTTTTTCCGCTACGATCAGTACCTTTCCCATGCCATCCCTCGCTTTTTCTGATATTTCCAGTTCCAGCCAAACAGCTTGCTGAGCCTTCTGCCTCAACGCTTTGCCCTCAGTTTAGCACTGCCGGCAGCTCCAGGCAAATATTCTGATGGGGTAAAAAAAGGCGTGCTCTCCGCACGCCGATTAATTTTATTGATTTTAGTGATGTTGTTCAGGGACACATATCTCCTGATTTCCGGTTTCAGACACTAACCACATTCAGGGCATCAGGCCGAATCTCAATGAAAGGTATCTTTTTGGAAATAAGTTTCTGGATATCTCGCAGCTGACCTTTTTCTTCTCTGTCGCAAAACGACAAGGCCGTCCCTCCCAGCCCCGCTCTGCCGGTCCTTCCTATCCGATGGACGTAAGTTTCCGGCACATTGGGCATGTCAAAATTGATTACATGGGACAGCTCCTGCACATCGATTCCTCTGGCGGCAATATCCGTGGCGACCAGAACCCTGGTCTGTTTTAATTTGAAGTTTTTCAAGGCCAGTTGGCGCGCCAATTGAGATTTATCGCCATGAATAGCCTGGGCAGTTATCCTGGCTTTGGCCAGATCTCTGGCCACCCTGTCAGCTCCGGACTTTGTCCTGGTAAACACCAGGGCTGAATCGATTGCTGTATTTTTTAACAGCTTTATGAGCAAGGATTTCTTATCTTTGCGCTCGACGAAATAAACTGTTTGATTGATCGTGTCTACCGTGGACGAAGCAGGAGTAACTTCCACCTTCACCGGGTTAGACAGCAGAGTATCCGCCAGTTTGGCAATTTCCGGAGGCATGGTTGCCGAAAACAACAAGGTTTGTCTTTTGAGCGGCAGTTGAGCTATGATTTTTTTCACATCACGGGAAAATCCCATGTCCAGCATACGATCGGCCTCATCAAGCACAAAAAACTTGACTTGTCCGAGATTGATATGCTTCTGGTTCATCAGATCAAGCAGTCTGCCAGGGGTTGCTACCAATATATCCACTCCAGCCTGCAGCGCTTTTGTTTGCGGAACCTGAGATACCCCGCCATAAACCACGGTATGCTTAAGTCCGGTATGTCTGCCGTAGGTACCAAAACTTTCGCCTATCTGAATTGCCAGTTCCCTGGTCGGAGTCAAGATCAAGGCTTGGATGATTCGGGGGCTTTTTCCATTTTTCTGGTCCTGATGAAGAATCTGCAGCAGGGGAATAGCAAATGCTGCTGTCTTACCCGTGCCTGTTTGGGCACAGCCGATCAAATCCTTCCCTCCAAGGATCAGGGGTATCGCCTGTTCCTGGACAGGAGTAGGTATAGTATATCCCGCCGTGCTTATAGCCTTCAGGATAGGTGTAATGATGTTCAGTTTTTCAAAATTCAATTCGTTTTCTCCTTATTAAGTAGTGGACCACTACTTCTTAGTTATTTTTTCTTTGGGCAATTCCCTGCCGGACACTAAATATTCCTGGAATTTATTATTAATATCATCTGTATCCGCTTGCTTAGGGCTGTTCTCGAGAAGTTCTCTGTATAACAGCTCTATTTTGTCATAACTGCCCAGTTTCTTATAAACACCAGCCAGGTTGACAGCATATACTAATGACGGTTCTTGACTGTATGCCTTCGCAAAAAGTTTTGCTGCCAGTTTGTACTTGCTTTTCAGCATGGATTTCTGACCCTCTTTAAATAATTCCCCGGCTGTTTTGATTTCGTCAACTCTGTCACTATCCGCCTGATCTTTATTCATTTCATACAAATTGTTAAAAGCACTCCGGTTATTGGGATCAATTTTCATTGCCATTAAATACATGTTTTTAGCTTCAGTCATATTATTTTTCAGCTTATAGTATTTCGCCAGCCTGGTGTAGGCAGCACAATTATGCTGATCTATCTCCAGAATCGCCCTGTTGATCCTGTACGCTTCTTTTCCCCAAATATTGCCTAAAGCCATTTTGCCGGCATCGACTGATAATTTTTGTAATTCCACGTTCTTCATGTTCCTCTTTTCTCCTCATCCCAATAAAAAAGAGCAGGCAACTCATAATCAATTGAGTTTCCCGCTCTATAATTCCGAAATGCTTTATTCCGACATTAAAGTCATCTTAGTAGAAAAAACAATTTTGCTTTTATAAGTATATCATATATTTGGAAATTTAACAACGTTAGAAACCAGTCCCGCCTTATTTCCGGAAAATACTCCGGATTGAAGAAATATTCTGACAATAACCTGAAAAATCTGGTAAAATATACTTGAAGGCATTCCTCCAAGATATTTGATTGCTGAACGATTGAATAAACTGCTGAAGGAGGCCGGCCATGATCTGGATGATATTAAGTTTCATTTTACTGGTTATTTGGTATCTCCTCCTGGGCATTCTCCTGCTTCTGGCTCTGGTCGTTCTCATACCCTATACCTATGAAATCGGGGGGGGGAATAGCGATCAGCTGCAGATCCAAGGCCTCGTATCCTGGTTTTTCGGCGGTCTTAAAATCAATTTTCTGCGGCAGGCCGGGCAAAAAGCAGTGATAACTCCCATAATTTTTGGTTTCCCCCTCAAAAGCAGACCCAGCCAGGATCCCTCCCGGAACGAACTTCCGGCTGAGATCAGACCGGAGGAGCAGAAAGCCAAAAAGAAGAAAGCTGCGAAGGTAAAAAAACCTGAAAAATCAGGCAGCAAGTGCAAAGTGAAATCAGGCCAAAAAAACTTTCCCTTGCGCCTCTACCTGAAAAAAGATGTCCTGAAAGCAGCCTTCTCTTTGCTGGGCCGGATCCTGAAATTTTGCCTGCCCCAAAGATTGTCTGCCAGCGTTCGCCTGGGATTTGCTGATCCCATGCTGACCGGTTTGCTCTGCGCCCTAAGCACCCAGTCCTATCTCCTCCCGAAGGCTTATGATCTTCACCTGCAGCCGGTATTTGACAAAGAAATTTATCAAGGCAGTTTTTTGATTGGCGGAAAGCTCTGGTTAGCCCAGTTTATGGGGATATTTCTCGGCTTCCTGACTAGCCGGCCAATTAGAAATACTCTTCTGGCACATCTGAAACTGAAAATCAAAGGAGGGCATCACTATGGCAGCTAACTTCGATATCAGCGATAACCTGAACACTATTTTTGAAAAACTGGAAAAGTTCCTGCAGACCAAGACGGTGGTCGGTGAACCCCTGGTTATTGGGACAACAACCATTATCCCTTTCGTGGAAATTTCCTTCGGAGTGGGCACTGGAGGCGGGGGCGGCACTGACGAAAAAAACAATCAGGGTACCGGCGGCGGGGCTGGCAGCGGGGCTAAAATTTCCCCCACTGCTATCCTAGTTATTCAGGGTGACAAGACAGAGATGCTGCCGATCAGAAAAGGCGGCAGTATGGACAAACTAATTGAAATGGTCCCGGATATCATGGAAAAAATGAAAGATATGGAAAAAAGCAAAGAGGGCTAAGCCTGCGAACAGGTATTAGTTCAGAGCAAAATAAGAACAATAAAACAAGAGCCTTGCGGCTCTTGTTCAAATTTTCAGGAAATATTTCTGGGGTGGTGAGGGCGAACCAAAGGTACCTTCTCTTTAACCAACTCAGTTTCTTCGGGTGTGATGAGGACCACGGTAGTCATTTTAACAGTGCCGCCGGTACTAAGCCCCATCGCCAAGGCAGCGACACTCACATTGTCCGGCAGGTCGACAATAGTATACAAATCAGTTTCTCCGAAGGCATAGTAGAATGCTTCCACCCGACCTCCTAGATTGCGGACATTCTCCAGAAAGCGGTCCCTGGTTACGATACCTCCCTCCCTGAGAACCTCGCGAGCCCCGTCCAGGGTATACGTACCGAGAATAAGATACTTAGCCATATTATTTTTCCTCCCTTCTGAATTCCTCCTGAGTTCCTCACGAACATCAATAGCATCCGCCTCCCCGCAGGCAGGCTCCTGACCATTTGTGCTGCATATTTTCTTGCGGAATCAACAGATTTATGGGGGAGAAGCAATGGGGAAATTAACATTCTCCCATCTATACCATCATTTTACTACCCAGCCCGGGGAATGACAAGAACTCCTTAAACCAGACAGAGGTGTCTTAATGGCCGCAATTATTTCGGCGGCAAAGTGATATTTTCGGCTTCCAGACTTCT
>DDXI01000136.1 GCA_002347475.1 Peptococcaceae bacterium UBA2264 | reverse complement strand
TTAAGGCCAAATATCAGGGTCTGATGGCAGAAGGTCAGATAGCAGGGGAAAAGGTGCTTTTCTTAAAACCTCAGACTTTTATGAACTTGAGCGGCCGTTCGGTTAAAGGACTTGTTGCTTTTTATAAACCGGCTGCCGAGGATATTCTGGTACTGCATGACGATATAGATTTGCCGCTGGGAAAAATACGCTTGCGTCAGCGCGGGGGCGCCGGCGGTCATAACGGCCTGCGTTCAATCATGAGTGAATTAGGTACAGAAGATTTCTGGCGTTTCAAGATTGGGGTCAGCAGACCTCCTGAGCAGTGGGATACAGCAGACTATGTCCTGGCTCCTTTTTTGGACACTGAACTGACGGTTTTGGATGAGGTGCTGGAGCGAGTACAAAAAGCGGTGTTGCTTTGGCTTGGCGGTGACTCGGCAAAGGCTATGAATCTGTATAACAGATAAAGAGCGAGTGCCAAAATGAGCGAAAATGATGGGGGTCCTCCGGGGACGTTCATTATTTTTCTGTACTGGAAAGGATGGCCGGTTTTGGAGCTTAATTCGATACATGATTATTTAAGTGCAGGCTTCGAGATTGGGGCGGTTCAGAAAAGCCTGAAAGAAGAGCAGAGGCCGCCTATGATTTATAATTTGACAGGGAGCCAAAAAGCTGCTTTCACAGCTCAATTATTGCGGCGTGAGCAGAAACCTGCTCTGATTCTGACCTACTCGGAAGAACAGGCCCAAAAATGGACTAATGATCTTCTGACCTGGCTGCCTGAAGAAAAAATTATGCTCTTTCCAACTACAGAATGGCTGCCTTTTGAAGTTTTGGGCAGGAGTAAAGAAACCACAGCTGAGCGTATTAGGGTCCTGAAGAGTTTAATACAGGATAATTCCTGTACAGTGGTTGCTTCGGTTCTGGCTGTAGAAAGACGCTTGTTTTCCCCGGCGGGTTGGCGGCAGCATTGTCTGGAGTTTAGAGTTGGTTTTTCTTACGCGGTAGAGGAGATCCTCAGGAATCTGATCACGATGGGATACGAGCGGGTGCAGTCGGTGGAAGGAAAAGGACAGTTTGCTTTGCGGGGAGGGATTCTGGATATCGCTCCTCTGGAGAGTGAGCCGGTCCGCCTGGAGTTTTTCGATGAGGAAATTGATTCTATCCGCCTTTTTGACCTGGAAACTCAGAAATCAGTGATAGTCCTGGAGGAAGTTCTGATCGTGCCTGTTCTGGAGTATGTGTTGACCGCTGAACAACTGCAGCAGTTAGGCGGGGAGCTTCGTTCCCAAAGCCGTAAAGCAATAAGCCGACTGCAGCGCTCCGGGCGTAAGGCGGAAGCCCGTCGTTTGGACGAAAAGACAGAAAACTTGCAGGCCCGGTTGCAGCAGGGTATTCTGGATGAAAATATTTACTCCTTCCTGGGTTTGGTCCAGGCTGATTTTGAGGATTTTTTTTCTTATCTATCCCCGCAGCGTCTGGTAATTCTGGATGAGCCTTTGCGTCTGCAAGAACAGCTGGATTTTCAGGAAAAAGAAAGAATGGAAGAATTCACCCAGCAACTGGAACGAGGGGAAGCTTTTGTAAACCCGGCCGAGCAGTTTATTACCTATGACCATATCCTGAAATATGGGCAAGAGCAGCTCTTGCTGGGGTTCTCAACCTTGTTGCGGCAGGCTCCGGGGCTGACAAATCCGCAGGTTTTTAACCAGACTGCCCGCTCCCTGACCGGTTTTACCGGTAAGACAGGTTTGTTGGCCGAAGAGATAGAACATTGGCAAGCAGCCGGGAATGTGGTAGCTCTTTTTGCCGGGGATGAGGAACATGCCCTGCGTCTCATTCAAGGACTTAAAGACCGGGGAGTGTCGGCGCAGCCTGCTTCCCTGACTGCAGAAATTAGCCGGGGACAGGTCTTGGTCTATGCCTGTTCTTTAGAACAGGGATTTGAACTTTCTCTGTCCAGGATCATCATACTTACTGAAACCGAGATCTACAAACGGGAACGCAAAGCGCCTGCCCGCCGGGCTCCCTCCCGGGAACAGGCTTTGCCGCGCCTGCAATTTTCCGATCTCCGCCCGGGAGATTTTGTTGTTCATGTCCATCAAGGGATTGGCCGTTTCAACGGAATCGAAAAAATATCGGTCAGCGGAGTCGATAAGGATTATTTTGCTCTCCATTATGCCGGTACGGACCGGCTTTATGTGCCCGTTGACCAGCTTCATCTGCTGCGGAAATATCTGGGCGCTGAGGCTGATGCCCTGCCTAAACTATACAAGCTGGGCGGCAGTGAGTGGCAAAAAGTCAAGAGTAAAGCCAAAAATGCTATTAAAGAAATGGCTATCGACCTGGTTGGCCTCTATGCTAAGCGGGAAGCCAGCACCGGTTTTGCCTTTTCAGCAGACAATGTCTGGCAGACCGAATTTGAAGAAAAGTTTCCCTATGAAGAAACTCCGGATCAGCGGCAATGCATTGCCGAAGTCAAGCAAGATATGATGCGTCCCCGTCCCATGGACCGGTTGTTATGTGGGGATGTCGGTTATGGTAAAACTGAAGTAGCACTGCGGGCTGCCTGCAAGGCGGTGCTGGACAGCAAACAGGTTGCTGTTTTAGTTCCCACAACCATCCTGGCCCAGCAGCATTTCAATACCTTTCGCGAAAGATTCAGCAGCTATCCAGTAGGCCTTGAAATGTTGAGCCGCTTTCGCTCAGCCAGGGAGCAGAAGGCTATAATTGCCGGGCTTAAGGCGGGAAGTGTGGATATTGTGATCGGGACACACCGGCTTTTAGCTGAGGGCCTCAAATTTAAAGACCTGGGACTGTTGATTATTGATGAAGAACAGCGTTTTGGGGTAGCCCATAAGGAAAAACTCAAGGAACTCAAAACCACTGTTGATGTTTTAACTTTAACAGCAACACCTATCCCGCGGACCCTGCATATGTCTTTGATCGGAGTAAGAGACATGAGTATTATTGAGACGCCTCCGGAGGATCGCTATCCCGTGCAGACCTATGTTATGGAATTCCGGCCTGACCTGGTCCGGGATGCCCTGAGGCGGGAGATACAGCGGGGCGGGCAGGTTTTCTATGTTCATAACCGGGTTGAGGATATGGAGCAGGTTGTTCATTTCCTGAACCAGCTTGTGCCGGAGGCCAGCTGCGGAATTGCCCACGGGCAAATGAGTGAAGTCCTTTTGGAAAAAGAGATGCTGGCTTTTTTGGAGAAGGAGAAAGATATCCTGGTTTGCACTACGATTATTGAAACCGGCCTGGATATGCCCAATGTCAATACCCTTATTTTAGATGAAGCCGATCGCCTGGGACTGGCTCAGCTTTATCAGTTAAGGGGAAGAGTGGGACGTTCCAATCGTAAAGCATTTGCCTACTTCCTGTATAAGCCCCGCAAGATCTTAAGCGAACTTGCTGAAAAGCGCCTGAGTGCCATCAGGGATTTTACGGAATTTGGCTCAGGATTCAAGATTGCCTTGCGTGACTTGGAAATTCGGGGAGCGGGAAATATTATCGGCGCCCAGCAACACGGACAGCTGGCAGCTATTGGTTTTGATTTGTATTGTCAAATGCTTCAGGAGGCAGTCCGGGAATTACGCGGCGAAAGTATTGAAGTGACGGTTGAACCCTCCATCGAACTGCAGGTTGATGCCTTATTGCCTGACAGCTATATACCTGAGCAGCAAACCAAAAGCTCGCTCTACCAACGGCTGGCTATGATCAGCGACGAGGATGCTTTAGGGGAAATGCTGGATGAGCTGATAGACCGCTTTGGCACTCCGCCAGCGGAAGTTGAAAATCTTTTGCAGATTATCCGCATTAAATGGTTAGCCGCTGCCCTTAAAATCGAACAGATACAGCAAGTGAAACACAATGTCAATATCAGTTTTGCTGCTGATCCGGGTTTGGATGGAGAACAGCTGATAGCTATGGCCGCAGCCAGTCCGGCACCACTCTCCTTTGGCACCACAGCCGGCGGTAATTTAACCTGCCATATACGCCTGCGCCTGAGCGGACAAGCAGAAATTCTGCTGGCGGTCAGTGGAGTGTTGAAGGCTTTTTGTGGGATTGCCTGCCAGTTAACTCCCTGATATAATGACCTCAATGAAGTGAAAGGGTGTGGCTTAATGAAAAAGTTCCGGGCGGGAGTAGTATTGGTTGTGTTCATATTAATATTGGCTGTTACCGGCTGCAATTCCACGGGGGAGGGTGAATGGGTAGCTAAAGTTAATGGCGAGGTTATCAGTCTTGAACAATACAATCTCCGCCTTAATGATTCCAAACAGATTTTGGGACAGCAGGGTTTGGATTTTACGACAGAAGAGGGGAAGGAAAACCTGGCTCAACTGAAGACCCAGATTGTGGAACGACTGATTGACAGCACTCTCATTGCTCAGGATGTCAAAAAACTGGGACTGAAAACTGATGATGCTCTGGTAAGAGCAGAGGAAGAAAAAATCAGGAATAATATCGGAAGCGAGGAAAAGTTCCAGGAGATTCTCAAACAACAGGGTATGACAGAGGCCGAATTGCTGAACTTCCTGGCTCTCTATCTGAATAAGACTGCTGATCTCACTTTAAGCGACAGTGAGATTAAAGCCTATTTTGACAGTAATCAGGAACAATATGGTCAGCAGGAACAAGTTAAAGCCAGTCATATACTAGTGCAGACCGAAGAAGAAGCCAGACAGATTATCGCGGAGTTAAAGGCCGGCGGCGATTTTGCCCAATTGGCCAAGGATAAATCAACTGATCCAGGTTCCAAGGACTCTGGAGGAGATCTGGGTTATTTCAGCAAAGGCCAAATGGTAACGGCATTTGAAACAGCTGCCTTTGCCCAGGCTGTGGGAACTTATTCTGCTGAACCGGTCAAAACAGATTATGGCTACCATGTTATTTTGGTTGTAGAGCATAAACAGGCTGTGGTGCCTAACTATGATGAAATCAAGGATAAAGTAGCCCAGGATGCCTTAAATCAGGCCAGGGATACGAAATTCCAAAGTTATTATGATGAACTGCGCAATAATGCCCAGCTGGAATATGCTGCTGGCTATAATCCGGAAACAACAGAAACAACAGAGACACCGGAAGCAAGCGAATAGCGATTAGTTAATTATCAGATGACAGAAGATATTTACCAGGAACATTTCAGACCTGCCCGCAGGTCTGAAATGTTTTCTTTTAAGTCGAGCACTTGCTGGATTTTCAGCTGGCAATCACTTATGATTTAGGCAGGGGGGTGGAACTCTTGGTTTCGTGTCTGCATATTATTGGGTTAGGTCCGGGCGGATTGGACCAGATGACCATAGGAAATTTTAACTTGCTGCAGAAGGCCCAAAAAATATTTCTGCGGACATCGGTGCATCCTTGTGTTCAGGAGCTGGCTGAGAAGGGCCTGCTCATGGAATCTTTCGACTACTATTACCATTCTGCCGGTTCTTTCGAGGAGGTCTATGCCAAAATCGTTGCCCGTTTAGAGCAGGAACTGGCTCTGGGCACGGATATTGTCTATGCTGTACCGGGCCATCCCTTGGTGGCTGAGAAAACCGCTGCTCTGATTTACGCTCAACTTTCCCGGCAATACCGGATTATTATTCACCCGGCTCTCAGTTTTCTGGACGGACTTTTTGCTGTCGTTCCTTTTGATCCTGTTGAGGGGCTGCTGGTCAAAAATTATGATGAGTTGAAAAATGCGGGTATCAGCGGCCGGGAATGGCTGATTATTCCCCAGGTATACAATAAAATGATTGCTTCTGATGTCAAGCTTGATCTTATGCAAATATATCCCGATGATGCAGAGGTCATGGTTGCTCAAGCGCTGGGAACTGGTGAGCAGAACCTGCGGAAGGTTCTCTTGTACGAACTGGATCACCAGCAGTTCGATCATTTGAGTACAGTGGTCGTCCCGCCTCAGCAAGAGGTAGTCTCTCTGCTGCGCCTGCAGGAAATTATGCGCAGATTACGTTCACCGCAGGGCTGTCCCTGGGACCGGGAGCAGCGCAAGGATGATCTTGCACGATACCTGCTCGAAGAGGCCTACGAAGTGGTCGATGCCGTCAAGGGCGGCAGTCCCGAAGCCCTCAAGGAGGAGCTGGGAGATCTCCTCTTCCAGATCCTCTTTCTGGTCCGCCTTGCGGAAGAAGCGGCTGAATTTTCTCTTACGGACGTGACGNNCTGTCCCTGGGACCGGGAGCAGACGCACGAATCTCTGATTCCCTACCTTGTTGATGAAAGCTATGAAGTGATCGAAGCTATTGAAAACAAGGATATGGACAATCTGTGTGAAGAATTGGGAGATGTGCTGCTGCAGGTTATTTTTCATGTCCAGGTGGCTTCCGAAGCCGGTGCTTTCTGGATGGAGGATGTTCTGCAGGGGCTTATTACCAAACTTATTCGCCGTCATCCCCATGTTTTTGGCTCAGGAAAGGCCGCTGATGCCGCTGAAGTAAGGAAAACCTGGGAAGAGATCAAACAAGAGGAGAAAAAAGATCCCCCCCTGCCAGCGAAAAGCGGCCTTATTGCCAGTACAGGCCTGCCGGCTTTATCTTTGGCTGAGCGCATCCAGAGCCAGGCGGCCAAGCTGGGATTTGACTGGCCGGACAGGCAGGGACCCTGGAGTAAGGTTTTGGAAGAGCTGCGGGAGCTGGAACAGGCCCTGGAGCACCAGGAGGGAGTGCGGGAAGAATTAGGCGATTTGTTGTTTACGGTTGTCAATCTGGCCCGCTTTCTGCAATGTGATGCTGAAGATGTTCTCCGGGAAACAGTACGGAAGTTCCGGAAACGTTTCGGCAGAATGCAGGAATTGATAGCCGAAGCCGGGGCTCAAATAGAGGAACTTTCCTTGGATAACATGGATAAATACTGGAAGATAGCCAAAACAGAAGAAAAAAGGGGCAAAGTTGTGACAGAACGTCCATAATTAGCAGGAATTTGGCAATTTGTCGCGAACTATAACGCATAATAAAGATGTAATAATTGGGAGGGAAAAACTTGAACAAGGCAGAGTTAGTCGCCGCCGTTGCTGAGAAAGCAGATATATCGAAGAAAGATGCTGAAAAAGCAGTCAAAGCTGTATTCGATACGATCGAAGAAACTTTAGCCGCAAATGAAAAGGTGCAACTTGTAGGTTTTGGAACATTTGAAGTAAAAACTCGCGCNNTTTAAAGCCAGAAAGGCGCTTAGAGACGCCGTCCAGAAATAGTCCGGAAATGGGTGTCAGATAAGGCAATAGCCGGGTTCTGCGCAGAACCTGGTTATTACCTTAAGGTTCAAAAGGTGTTATATGCGAATTGATAAATTTTTAAAAGTATCCCGTTTAATTAAACGGCGTACCGTGGCCAAGGATATTTGTGAAGGCGGTAAAATTTTTCTGAACAGAAAAATTGCTAAACCTTCTGCAGAAGTGAAGGTCGGTGATATCATCACCTTGGAAATAGGGCAGCGCCTTCTGGAAGTTCGCATAATTAATATTGCGGCCACGGTCAGAGCTGCTGAGGCTTCTACCCTATATGAGGTCTTGCGTGATGAAAGAAAGGCAGAGCCTGAATAGGTTGCTGCCTATTAGTGCTTAGAGCTACATATTGCCCGGCAAGCCGGAGGTAGTTTGGAAATTTTGATTATGAAGTTTTTGGCCAAATTGTGTCTGCATTATTCCTGGGAATAAACTGGTTTGGGAGGAGAAAATATAAGTGAAGAAGATTCCCAAAGTTACTCAGATCCGCCGGCGCCGAAAACTGCGTTTGCGGCCAGGGTTTTGTTTGATAATTGGTCTTTTACTAGTGCTTATGGGAAGTACGGTTTATCATTTAAGCTCGCTGCATCTGAGAACAGCTAAACAACTCTCGGTGCTTACTCAGGAAAAAGAGAGTTTATTGCAGCAACAACGATTCTATGAAGAAGAGATAGAACTCTTGAATGATCCCAATTATATTGAGCAGTTGGCTCGGGAAGAACTCGGTTTGGTAAGACACGGCGAAATTATTATTGCACCCAAAAAATAATTCGGCAGATTCAGCAAATAAGCCGGCAATTATCAATGCAATCTTGACAGCTTTCTTGTTGACTGGATATAATGGAGTAGTTATAAATGATTAAGGAGGAGTTTGCTTCGTATGGCCATTGCGGTGGGCAGCATTGTTGAGGGAACAGTAACTGGGATAACTAACTTCGGAGCTTTTATCGAATTGCCTGATAAATTAATAGGGCTGGTTCATATTTCTGAAGTTGCTGATGCCTATGTTAAGGACGTAAGGGATTATCTTAAGGAAAAAGATACCGTGAAAGTTAAAATCATTCATGTTGATGAAAAGGGGAAAATAGGCTTGTCTATCAAGCAGGCTAATCCCAGTGCACGGGTCAATCGCGAACGGCGGCCGACAGCAGTCTCTTTCGAGGATAAACTGAGTAAATTTATCAAAGACAGTGATGAGCGCCAGATAGAATACCGTAAAGCCACCGAATCCAAGAGAGGTGGCCGGGGATCTGGCCGGTATTAGTTGATCATGCATGCAACCGCCTGAATAGGCGGTTTTTATTTTACAGCGTGCCTAGCCAAGCACGCGTTATCTAACTGGTGAAAGCCCAGTCGGGGTCTGAGGGCAAAAGGGGAGTAAAGGATTGTATCAAAGATTATGTGTGCAAATTTTTCCGGAATTGATCAGTGATCAAGCCAAAATTCTGGCAGCTGTATCAGGAGGACCTGATTCCGTGGCTTTAGGCCATATCTTATGGCGTTATGCCCGGGAGCAGAGACCAAGGGGGCTGACAGTAGCCTTTTCCCATGTCCACCACGGCATCCGCAGGGAGTCTGATGCCGAGGCCCTGTTGGTGCAAAAGATGGCTGCCGACTTGGGTGTTCCCTGTTTTGTTCACCATTTTGATGCCAAAGAATATGCCCGTTTGTCAGGGCAGTCCTTTCAGGCAGCTGCCCGGGAATGGCGTTATAGCCGCTGGCAGGAAGATTGCCGACGGGAAGGATATACACTGCTGGCTACAGCCCATCATCTGGGAGATCAGGCTGAGACAATTCTTTATCGCCTTTTGCGGGGGAGCGGGACAGCCGGTTTAGCCGGGATCTATCCGCACAAAAATAATATTATCCGTCCTCTCCTGGATATCAGCAAGGAAGAAATTCTGGAATACTGCCGCCAGGAAGGATTGGCCTACGCTTTAGACAGGTCCAATCTGGAACCTCTCTATGACCGCAACCGGATACGTTTGGAGCTGCTGCCGGAACTGGCTCAGAAATATAATCCGCAAATTGAAGCGGTTTTAGGCCGGACTGCCACAGTACTGAGATGGGATGAAGAATATCTGGGGATTAAAACTGAGGAGGCTTGGGAAAAATATTATCAAGTCGGCCCTGCGGAGGAGGTTTGTCTGGATCGGGCTGCTTTTCAGGAACCAGCGGCTATTTTATCCAGGCTGCTGCGCCGGGCGGCGGCAGCAGTGACCAAAGAACCCCGGGGAATCGCTTTCGGTTTTGTGGAAAAAATAATGGCCAGCAAAAAGCAGACTGGCTGGAGCCAGGATTTACCGGGGCTGCGGGTGGAGATTCTCAGCAGGGAAATCAGGTTCAGCAAAATGAAAAAAAAAGGGGCAGAATTGCCCGGGCCGGAATTAAACTATGCGGTCCCCCTGCGGCTGGGCGAATGGGTCAGGGTTGCTTCTTCGGAAATAACAGTAGGCTTGTTTCCGGGTGCGGGCATTGGCGGCCAACCTGGAGTACAAGATCTGAGGGAGACAGAAGACCTTTGGACAGTTTTCGATGCCCGGGAGCTGGCTGAGTCAGGACACTCTCTGGTTTGCCGTTCCCGGGCTGAGAGTGATAAGATGTGGTTCAGAACAGTAGGGCATAAAGCCCTGAAAAAAGTATTTCAGGAAGCCCGGGTACCTGCCGCCGCCAGGAAAAAACTGCCTCTGATTGCTGTTTCTGATGAAGTGCTCTGGATCCCGGGGGTTAGACGCAGTGATCGCTTTGCAGCCAGGGCTGATGGCCTCAAGGTTGTTTGTGTTGTAAAAAAACAGGCTTGACTTAAATAATTTTGTAAAAGAGCTAAAGCCTATGGTATAATATTTAATATTGCGCTGATATTAGCAGTTGCTAGAGGGGGGATTCGGGAGTTGAAATTTTCCAAGAATGTAGCTATATATTTGCTTATAATTCTAATAGCAGTAATATTGATAAGGTGGTCTAATCCTCCAGCCAGCAAAGACCTGGGAATTGATTACAACAGCTTTTATCAGGCTGTACTTGAAGATAAAGTCCAAGAGGTTACCCGGGTTGAAGAAACAAGCGGAGTTCTATACTCTGTTACTCTCAAAGACAACACCAAGTATGAAATTTTAGGTCCTTCCAATGATCCGCAATTACTGGAGGCCTTGAAAGCTCATGTGCCTGTTGTCAAGTCTGATACCCCGGCGGAAGCTCCCTGGTGGATGAGTCTGGCAACTACTCTGCTTTTGCCCCTGGTGATTGTCGGTTTGTTTTTCTTTATGATGCAGCAGACCCAGGGCGGGGGCAACAGGGTTATGCAGTTTGGTAAAAGCAGAGCCAAACTGGTCAGTGATGACAAAAAAAGAATTACTTTCGATGATGTAGCGGGAGCCGATGAAGTCAAAGAAGAGCTCCAGGAAATAGTGGAATATTTAAAATTACCGCGTAAGTTCAGTGAGTTGGGTGCTAAAATTCCAAAAGGGGTCTTATTATATGGCCCTCCGGGAACCGGTAAAACCTTGTTGGCGCGCGCCGTAGCGGGCGAAGCTGGGGTCCCTTTTTTCAGCATCAGCGGTTCGGATTTTGTGGAGATGTTTGTTGGTGTCGGAGCTTCGCGGGTCCGTGATTTATTTGAGCAAGCCAAAAAAAGCGCTCCCTGTATCATATTCATTGATGAAATTGATGCTGTAGGGCGGCAGCGGGGTGCTGGTTTAGGTGGGGGCCACGATGAACGGGAACAGACGCTTAACCAGTTACTGGTGGAAATGGACGGCTTCAGCGGCAATGAGGGAGTTATCGTTATTGCGGCTACCAACCGTTCGGATATTCTGGATCCGGCCCTTCTTCGTCCGGGGCGTTTTGACCGTCATATTGTGGTGGATGTGCCTGATGTCAGAGGACGCGCGGAAATCCTTAAAGTCCATTCTCAAAACAAACCTTTGCGGGATAATGTTGATCTGGAAGTTATAGCCCGGCGCACACCCGGTTTTACAGGTGCTGATTTGGCCAATCTCCTTAATGAAGCAGCTCTTCTTTCCGCACGCCGGGGAGAAAAGGATATCGGTATGCAAGCTCTGGAGGAAGCTGTGGAGAGGGTAATTGCCGGACCTGAGAAAAAAAGCCGGGTCATAAGTGATTTTGAAAAAAAACTTGTTTCCTATCACGAAGCAGGGCATGCTCTGGTGGGAGAACTTTTGACTTATACAGATCCTCTTCATAAAGTGTCTATTATTCCCCGTGGCCGGGCTGGAGGGTACACCTTGCATCTGCCCAAGGAAGATCGTAACTATATGACCAAGTCTCAGCTGCTTGACCAGATTACCCTGCTTTTAGGCGGACGGGTTGCGGAAGCCCTGGTTCTAAATGAAATCAGTACCGGAGCATCCAGTGATCTGGAAAGAGCTACCGGCATAGTGCGCAAAATGATTACAGAATTAGGTATGTCTGAAGAACTGGGTCCCCTGACCTTCGGTCATAAGGAAGAACAAGTCTTTTTAGGACGGGATATTGCCCGGGATCGTAATTATAGTGAAGCGGTTGCCTACGCTATCGATAAGGAATCCAAGAAGATTATCGAGGAGTGCTACCAGAAGGCTCAGAACCTGCTATCCCAGAACATGGATAAATTGCATGCTGTGGCAGAGGCTTTGATGGAAAAAGAAACCCTGGAGGCTAAGGAGTTTGCGGCTTTGTTGGCTAAATTTGATACTCCGGCAGCGGGCAGTCCTCCGGATACGGAGTCTGGCTTGGTTTCAGCTGCAACCGCAGCCGCAACAAAGGGACCGGAAATGGAAATATCTGCAGCAATGCCGGCTCTTGCTGGTGAAAATAAAGTATCTGACCTAACCGGGAATGAGGGTCTCCCAGAGACAGGATCTTCGGCCGCGGGAACTGAGACCCTACCGGAGTCAGGAGAAGTTCTGCTGCCTGAGCAAAAGGTCTGATATTAAAATCTGGCGACCTTAGCTGTTCTCATGCTTACCCAAGATTATACTTTCTGATAATGCAGGAATATGACAAATCTGAATGAGGAGTGAATAGTTTTGGAAAGAACATTTCTAATGATCAAGCCTGATGCCGTACAGCGTGGTCTCATCGGTGTGATTATCGCTAAATTGGAAGCTAAGGGCTTTAAATTGGCTGGCTTGAAATTAATTAAGGTAGACCGTGCTTTGGCAGAAGAACATTACGTTGAACATAAAGGGAAAGGTTTCTTTGAGCCAACCGTTGATTACATCATGTCTTCCCCTGTTGTAGCAATGGTTTGGGAAGGCAAGAATATCGTGGCTATGGCTCGGGAGATGATGGGAGCCACCAATCCGGCCAATGCTAATCCCGGTTCGATCCGGGGAGCTTATGGCATGGACATCAGCCGCAATATTATCCATGGTTCAGATTCCCCTACCAGTGCTGAACGGGAAATCAATCTTTATTTCAAACCAGCGGAACTCCTCGACTATAAAAAAGCCGGCGAGGAATGGTTGAGCGAGTAGTGTCAGGGACACCCGATGGAGTGTCCTTTTTTACACTTTGAGATATTCAGGTCATTAATGACAGTACGCAGTTATTATCAGAGCAGAAAGTATAAATTTTGGGTTAGCATAAGTGCAGCTAAGGCTTGCGACAAAGGCTTGGTGCAGGCCGGATTTTTCGGGAAAAATTAGGTCTGCGCCAGGTTTGTTTTATTTATATCCCGTTAGGGTTAGCGGGCAGAAAGTCAGATTGGGAGGTAGGTCAGAATGTTGTGGCCAAAGGACGTCAGGAGTCTCTTAACGTTGGCCTCGGTAGTCATAGGCATATTATTTGTACTGTTGTTTAAATCCACCGGTGGTCTCGCGGGTACGACAGTCTCTGCAGAGACAGCTTTGCCCAGTCTGGTGCAAACCGAGCAGGAAAACCAGCAGTTAGTCAATGAGAACAAGAAATTACAGCAGGAACTGGCAAAATATGATCAGGGGCAAAGTGCCTCAGTCCTGGCTGATCAACAGCTGCTGGAAGCCCAAAAAAATGCCGGGCTGAGTTCCCTGAACGGACCCGGTCTGCGGATTACTCTTGATGATTCCGCGCATCTGGCTGACGGGGTTGATATTCAGAATTATGTTATCCATGAAGCCTATATCCGCCAGTTAGTGAATATTCTTTGGAATGGCGGAGCTGAAGCCATTGCTGTCAATGATCAGCGCATAACCAGCACTACTGAGGTCTTCTGCAGCGGTTCCTTTATTCAAATCAACGGGACCAGGCAAATGACCCCCTATATTATCACGGCAATCGGCGACCCCCATAACTTGCAGTCTGCTCTTAACTTTTATTATGTCTGGGATCAGCTGGGTGATTTTCAAAAACAATATGGCATAACCAGAACCCTGGAGGTTCTGGACAATATTACAGTGCCTGCCGGTAAATTAAAAACATTTCGTTATGCCGAACCGGCGGAGGAGGAATTATAATGCGGCGCTGGAAAAGGAAACTGGCTTTGCCTGTCACGCTGGCAGCCATTGTCCTGGGATTTTTGATTTCCTTGCAGATCAATACCCAGAAGAATGTTACTGCCGCTGAGCAAATCAACCAGCAAAGGCTGGAGGCCATGAAAACTGTTTTGAATAATTCCATAGCTAAAAATACAGAATTGCGGGCAGAGAACCGGGAACTGAGCGAGAGACTGGATGAGGTACGCCAAGAGGGCGCAGATTCTCAGGTGCTGGCCGAGCTCGTCAAAAGGCGAATGATGGATGGGACTCAGGCAGTGCAGGGCCCCGGAGTGCTGATTACCCTGGATGATCGCAAACAGGGACAAAAAGTAGTTTTTCCGTTGACCACAGATGACCTGACCCGTCTGATCAATACTTTAAAATTTGCCGGAGCCGAGGCTATCAGTATCAACGGTCAGCGAATAGTGAGTACTACGGCTATTGTCTTAAGCGGTTCTTCCACCATTCTGGTCAACCAGGTGCCGATAAACCGGCCCCAGGGAGTTCCCTTTGAAGTCCTGGCTATCGGCAATCAGGATGTGCTGGAAGACTATATTTCCAAACTGGAGGCTGCTCCTCTGAAGCAAAACGGGATAACAGTCACCCTTACCCGCAAAACAGTGCAACTGCCCTCATTTAAAGGAAGTTACAGCTTTAATTTTGCCAGTGATATTCAGGCCTGAAATTTCTGATAATTGGAAAAAGGGCCGGAAAAATTATTTTTTATCTCGAATACTCCAGCGAATGTACTGTAAACAGATAAAGATATTTGAAGATAACCCAGTGAAGAGGAGTAAAAAGATGAAGACTGATATTGAAATCGCCCAAGCAGCGCATATGAAACCCATAGCTGAGGTTGCCCAGCAAATCGGTCTCAGCGCTGATGATCTGGAGCTTTATGGCAAGTATAAGGCTAAAATCAGTTTGGATATTTTCAATCGGGTCCGGAATAATCCCGATGGCAAACTGGTTCTGGTGACGGCAATCAATCCTACGCCTGCCGGTGAAGGAAAAACTACTACTACAGTCGGTTTGGGGCAAGCTCTTGTTAAAATGGGTAAAAATGCCATAATCGCTTTGCGCGAACCCTCCCTGGGTCCCTGCTTTGGCATCAAGGGCGGTGCTGCCGGCGGTGGTTATGCTCAGGTTGTCCCCATGGATGATATCAATCTGCACTTCACTGGAGATTTTCATGCTATAACGACCGCTCACAATCTGTTAGCGGCTATGCTTGACAATTCCCTGCATCACGGCAATCCCCTCAACATTGACCCGCGGAAAGTCGTCTTGCGCCGGGTTCTGGATATGAATGACCGTTCCCTGCGCAATATTGTGATTGGCCTGGGTGGGTCCCTGGATGGAGTCCCGCGTGAAAATGGTGTTGATATCACTGTGGCCTCAGAAGTCATGGCTATCCTCTGCCTGGCCAGTGACCTGATGGATCTGAAAAGGCGCTGCGGCCAAATGGTTGTGGCCTACACCTATGACGACAAACCCATCACTGCTCATGATCTGCAGGCTGAAGGGGCTATGGCCCTGATCATGAAAGATGCTATCAAACCAAACCTGGTTCAGACTCTGGAGAATACCCCGGTCTTCATTCACGGCGGCCCCTTTGCCAATATTGCTCATGGCTGCAACAGTATTGTGGCCACAAAGCTGGGTCTGAAACTGGCGGATATTCTGATTACGGAGGCTGGTTTCGGGGCGGATTTGGGAGCGGAGAAATTTTATGACCTCAAATGCCGTTTCGGAGGGCTGACTCCGGCTGCTGCTGTCATTGTGGTCACAGTTAGGGCCTTGAAGATGAATGGCGGCCTATCCCAAGGGGAACTGGCGCGGGAAAATCTGAGAGCTCTGAAACGCGGAATAGTAAATTTGGATAAACATATCGAAAACATGGCTAAATACGGAGTGCCGGCTATTGTGGCTATTAACCGCTTCCCGACAGATACGAAGGCTGAAATTGACTTTATCCGGGAGCGCTGCCGTCAGCTGGATGCTGAAGTCGCTCTCTCCGAGGTATTTACCAAAGGCAGTGCCGGCGGCCAGGAACTGGCGGAAATTTTGCTGGCCGTAATGGATAAGGTTGAGCCCAATTTCAAGTTTCTTTATGAACTGGATCTGACAACTGAAGAAAAAATCGAGAAAATCTGCCGGGAGATTTATGGCGCCAAGGGGGTTGTGTTCACGGCTGAAGCCAGGAAGTCAATAGAAAAATACCGTTCCATGGGCTTTGGGCAGCTTCCAATTTGTATGGCTAAAACCCAATATTCCCTCTCTGATGACAAGAATCTCCTGGGCCGCCCCAGCGGGTTTGTGATTACAGTCAGGGAAGTTCGTCTTTCAGCCGGGGCGGGGTTTTTGGTGGCTATCACGGGGGCTATTATGACTATGCCCGGCTTACCCAAACATCCGGCAGCCATGAATATGGATATCGATAACGACGGCAAGATCACTGGTCTGTTTTAAGCAAATATGATGGAGCAAGAAGCGAAAAAGATCGCAGTCCTGGGCGGGTAACTGCCCAGGTTTTAAATATTTGGGCCTGTTTGTTCTCTGTACTTACTGGAGAGCAGGTTTAATTTTTGATGTACAAGCGGCGAGCTGATTGCGCCTATGCACTCAAGCAACTCACCGAGGAGGGGAGTATTTGTCTGTGTTGCCGAGGGTTAATAAGTTAATTACTGATCCTGTCTATCAAAATTATCTGCAGAAGATTGCTGAGGCGGAAAAAGAGCGCCTTTACTGTAAGCATGGTCTTGATCATGGTTTGGCGGTAGCGCGCATTGCCTATGCCTATCTGCTGGAGCAAGGCGGGACTGTGCCGGCTAAGGAGGTAATCTATGCGGCTGCCCTGTTACATGATATAGGGCGCTGGGCCGAGTACACCAGCGGCGAGGATCATGCCCGGGCCGGGGCAGCTTTAGCCCGGCCGCTACTGGAGAAATCCGGGTTTGATCCCCGGGAAATCAGGATGATAGCGCAAGCGATAGCAGAGCACAGCACTCACAGTGCTGAAAATTTGTCTGTTTTGGGCAGGGCTTTGGCCCTGGCGGATGATTGGGCCAGAGACTGCCTGCAGTGTAAGGTTAAAGATAGTTGTCACAAATTCACGGAGCAAATGAACCAAATCGTATATTAGGGGGGGCGGCAGATGAGAGACTATGGCATACGCTGGGTCGAATTTAGCAATGAAACAGAGGCCAGGCAGGCCCTGTACCGGATCGGCTGCAGTGAGGCCGGGGTAAATTTAATGGCCGGGAAGGGCTTGGGCTTGGGCTTGAAGCTGGAAAAGGTGCCCACTCGGGTTGTCCATATTCTGAAACAGGAAATGCTGGCTGCTGATGGTGACGCGGCTGTTCATCGTGATGTTGTTGTTAACAGGATTGAAGAAAGCGATATTTTGCTCTTGGGTACGGTTCGGCAGTTCAAGCATGTCGCCAAAAAGCTCATCCTCCAGCCTTTTGGCTTAAAGGAACTGGCCAAGGCTCTGGAGCAGCTGCTTGCTGCTCTTGAACCCCCGTCCCGGCGCATTCTGGATTGCCGGGGCCAGCAACTGATTTTGGGGGAACGGACCTTGGCTATGGGTATCCTTAATCTAACCCCTGATTCCTTTTCGGATGGCGGAAAATTTTTCCGGACTGAGGACGCTCTTCGGCAGGCCGAACTTTTGGTTGCTGAGGGAGCGGATATCCTGGATGTAGGAGCCCAATCTACACGCCCGGGCCATCAGGAAGTGGATGCGGCCGAGGAATGGCGGCGTTTGGAGCCAGTTCTGAAGGCCCTGGCCGGTCGTCTGCCGATACCGATTTCGGTCGATACTTCCAGGGCCCAAATCGCGGACAAGGCCTTGCAGGCCGGAGCGGGTCTGATCAATGATCAATGGGGTTTACAGCGTGATCCTGCTTTGGCCGGGGTGGTCGGAGCTTATGGTGCTCCTGTGGTTGTTATGCATAATCAAAAAGACAGTTGCTATCAGCATCTCATGGGTGATATTTTTGCTTTTTTGCGCTGCAGTATCGAACTGGCAGAAAATAGCGGTTTGGCTGGAGATCAGATAATTATCGATCCCGGGATTGGTTTCGGAAAAACATATGAGCAAAATCTGGAGGTCTTATCCCGTCTCAGGGAGTTTAAAACTCTGGGCCGGCCGATTTTGCTGGGCGCTTCACGCAAATCAACGATCGGCAAGACCCTGGACCTGCCGGTGGAGGAACGTCTGGAAGGAACCATTGCCACCAGTGTCTGGGGTGTGGCTGCAGGGGTGGATATTATCAGGGTCCACGATGTCCAGGCCAATCGCCGCGCTGTGCGCATGGCAGATGCTATTTGCCGAGAGCAAAGGGGGGCAGGTTATGTGGGGGCATGATGTGATCCATCTCCGCGGTTTGGAGTTTTACGCTTACCATGGTGTTTGTCCGCAGGAAAATACCCTCGGTCAAAAGTTTATGGTAGATGCCGATCTTTTTATAAGTCTTAAAACCGCCGGCAAATCGGATAAGGTGACAGATACGGTCAATTATACCCAAGTCTATGATTTGATTGCCAAATGTATGCTGGGCAAACCTGTTAATTTACTGGAGTGCCTGGCAGAGCAGATCGCCGGTCTGATCCTGGCGAGCTTTGCCTGTCGGGCTGTACGTCTGGAAATTCATAAACCCCAGGCTCCGGTAGCGGGCATTTTTCGGGATATTTCGGTGGAGATTTGGCGGGAACAAGAGGGGGCAGATTTTCTGCCCGGTAAGAAGCGATGAAGGCCTATTTAAGCCTGGGGAGCAACCTCGGTAATCGTGCTTATTATCTGGGGGCAGCAATTGCGGCCTTAAGCAAACAAACTGGCCTTCGGATTTGCCGGGAATCCTCTGTCTATGAGACCGAGCCCTGGGGGGTGACTGAACAGCCGAACTTCTGGAACATGGTTCTGGAAATCGAGACCGATTTGGAGCCTCTGCAGCTGCTGCATATCTGTCAGCAGGTGGAAAATGACCTGGGACGAAAAAGAATTATTCATTGGGGTCCCAGAACTGTTGACATTGACGTCCTTCTCTACGATAATATAATTGGTAATTCGACAAAGCTCGCCTTGCCGCATCCCCGGTTGGAAGAGCGGGAGTTTGTTCTGGCGCCTTTGAGGGAAATCAGACCGGATCTGATATTGCCTTCCGGCGTTTCTGTTCAAAATATACAGGGAGAAGGGAAAGTCAAAAATCTCGGCTTGCGCAATGGATTGACGATATCTCAGGAGTCGTACGATTTGTAGGGCAGCTGGAGATACAGTTTGGGATATTGCTTATGAACACTTATTTATGTACTTGAGTTAAACAGAACTGCCCAGAAAATAGATCTGGGTTTGGCTAAAATAGAATAGGCTTGTTTACTAGACCGCTTGGATCGTTTTGACCGGGACGGCGAAGGAAGAAGTTAGGCACCTTCACGTTCATGTGGGGTGCTTTTTTTCTGTCAAGAATAGATTATTATCTGAACCTGAGCGGAGGGTATAAATGAAGTTTGGGATTATTGGGACAGGAGTGGTCGGAACAGCTTTAGCTGTCCGCCTGGCAGAGGCAGGTCATGAGTGTGTCGGCGTGCATACCCAAAGCGAGGAAACTTACCGGCGTTTTCGCCAATATCTGAAGAGAGAGCAGCTCCCTCTGGAGAGTCTCGTGCCTCAGGTTGATATCCTGTTTATCACTACCCAGGATAGCATGATCCGTCAGGTAGCTGAAGATTTAACTTTCCGGGAACTGCTGATTCCGGGTCAGGTATGGATCCATTGTTCCGGATCACTTAGTTCGAAAATTTTGAGAGTGGCCGAAGAAGCGCCGGTTAAATGTTTATCTATCCATCCCTTACAGTCTTTTGCCAGTGTCAGTGAGGCCCTTAACCTTTTGGAAGGTACCCATTTCGGGATAGAGGGTGAGGCAGAAGAACTGGGAGAACAACTTGTTCGGGATCTGGGAGGTATACCCCATCGTCTCAGTACTGCAAATAAGACGGCTTACCATGCCGGGGCGGTGGTAGCTTCCAATTATCTGGTTGTTCTGGCGAGTCTGGCTGTACAATTATTTGGCCAGGCAGGAATATCCGGGGAAGATGCTCTGCAATCTCTGCTCCCCTTGATGAGAGGCACACTGCATAATCTGGAGGAGGTTGGTGTTCCGCAGGCTTTGACCGGTCCGATAGCCAGGGGCGATAGTGCTGTTGTCCGCGGACATTTGCAGCAATTATCCGGGCAGCGAGCCGCAATTTATCGGATTTTGGGAAGAGAGGCTTTGGAATTGGGACAAGCCAAGTGGCAGCAAGCCGGGCTGACCTATCCGGAGGAAGCTTTAAGGGAACTCAAAGATCTCCTTTCCTGACAAATACCGGGTTGGGCATGAATTCTTTTTTAGGTCTGTTCAGCAGAGTAAACCGGCTAAGCAGGCGCTTTAGGGCAAATCTGATAGGGAAAGGATGACAGGAGCCAATGCAGAGAATAACCAAGATCCAGAATTTGCGGCAAATTATTAAGGTTCAAAAACACATGGGAAAAATCATTGCTTTAGTGCCCACGATGGGTTATCTGCACAGGGGCCATTTGAGTTTGGTTGATTACGCCAAGGAAGAGGGAGTTTTTATTGTCATGACTCTCTTCGTAAATCCGCTGCAATTTGGTCCGAACGAAGATTTTAGCAAATATCCGCGGGATTTTGAGCGAGATGCTGCTATGGCTGAAGAGGCGGGAGTGGATTTATTGTTTCATCCTGAAGTGACAGAGATGTATCCCCAGCCCGCGCTAAGCTATATTGACATAGAGGAAATGGCTGATGTCTTATGTGGTGCTTCCCGGCCTGGACATTTCCGGGGTGTTTGCACAGTGGTAGGCAAGTTATTCAATATTGTCCGGGCGGATAAAGCCTATTTTGGACAAAAAGACTACCAGCAATATATGATTATCCGCAGAATGGTTCAGGATCTGAATTTTGCTCTGGAGGTTATTGCCGTACCGATCGTCAGGGAAGAGGATGGTTTGGCTATGAGCTCGCGAAATATCTATCTCACAGCAGAGCAAAGAAGCGAGGCCCCAGTCCTGTATCGCAGTCTGCAGCAGGCTGCCCAAGAGATCAGGAAAGGGCAGCGTGATCCTCGCTTGATCGAGAAAATGATCAGGGAACAAATAGCCCGGGAAAGCAGTGGCCAGACAGATTACATTGAGGTTCGCAGTGCCGCAGACCTGACAGAGATCCAGGAGATCAGAGGAAAAGTTGTAATTGCCTTGGCAGTGCGTTTTGGAACAACAAGATTAATTGATAACGAGGTTGTGGAGGTTGTAGAAAATGTTTAGAACAATTATGAAATCCAAGATTCACAGAGCAGTAGTGACAGAAGCGAACCTGCAGTATGTGGGAAGTATCACTATTGACGCAGAACTGATGGAGGCTGCCGACATTTTACCTAATGAAAAGGTTCAGGTCGTCAACAACAATAACGGCAACAGGCTGGAAACTTATGTTATACCCGGCAAGAAAAAATCGGGGGTAATTTGTCTGAACGGTGCTGCAGCCCGGCTGGTGCAAGTGGGAGATGAAGTGATTATTATCACCTACGGCATGATGGCTGATGAAGCTGCCCGTAAATATGAGCCCAAAGTAGTTTTTGTCGATGAGAAAAACAGTATAGCGCAAATAGAAAAAGAGGAAATTCATGGGACTTGTGCTTGAAACACCGGATGCCAGAGCATACAATTTTAGGAAGAAAACAGGAAGATTTTACGGCCTGTAAGTCGGTAACAGGCATTCTATAGCAGACATGAGGGGAAAGGAACAAACAAAAGGTGCAATACACGATTGACGAAAATAAATACCAAATTCTGGCATCAGAAATCAAACAACTTAAGGAAGATAAGGGAGCGCTGATCGTAGCCCATTTTTATCAGCGCCCGGAGATTCAGGATGTAGCTGATTTTGTGGGTGACTCTTTGCAGCTCAGTCAGATAGCTGCTGCTACCGAAGCCCAGGTTATCATTTTTTGCGGTGTCCATTTTATGGCTGAGAGTGCAGCCATTTTAGCACCGGAAAAGATGGTTATTCTGCCTGAGGAACGGGCTGGCTGTCCCATGGCTGAGATGGTGGATGCCGAGTCTCTCCGGCAGAGAAAGGCGGAGCTGCCTGGCTGCCAGGTTGTTTGCTATATAAATTCTTCGGCGGCTGTGAAGGCGGAAAGCGATATTTGCTGTACCTCGTCCAATGCAGTGCAAATTGTCAAGTCCTTGCCGGCCGGGGAAATACTTTTTGTGCCGGATCAAAACCTGGGGAGTTATGTGGCCGAAAAAGCGGGGCGGAAAATGCACTACTGGCCAGGTTTTTGTATCACTCATCATCGGCTTGCCCGGGAAGATATTTTGCGGGCCCGTCGGCAATATCCCCAGGCAGAAGTTATTGTGCACCCGGAATGTCGGAAAGAGGTTCGCGATGAAGCTGACTATATCGGTTCCACGGCGGGGATAATCAAATATGCCCAAAATTCCTCCTCTCAGGAGTTTATTGTGGGGACGGAATGCGGTATTCTGCACCAGCTTCATAAATTGTGCCCCTCCAAAGCATTTTACCTGGCTTCTGAACAATTAATTTGTCCTAATATGAAAGCAACAACCTTAAGTAAAGTCAGAGATGCGCTCAAGAATCTTGCTCCGCGGATAACAGTAGAAAAAGAAATCAGTCTGAAAGCAAAAAGGGCTTTGGACAGAATGCTGGCCGGTTCCTAGCATCTGTTTTCAGTTTAGTAATAAATGCCAAAAGAGTGGTTTGCAGAGGGATGAGAGAGTGAAACGATATTTATTTCCTTGGGAAAAAGACGATATAGAGGTGTTTTCCACCGAAGTGCTGGTTTTGGGAAGTGGTATTGCCGGCCTTTATTCGGCAATCAAAGCCAATGAGCATTGTCAAGTCACAGTCTTGACCAAGAAAAAAATTGAAGAAAGTAACACCGGTCATGCTCAGGGGGGAATCGCCGTAGCTATGCATGAGGACGATTCTCCGGCTTTGCATTATGATGACACCTTGAGTGCCGGAGCCGGACTTTGTGATCCGGAGTCTGTCAAGATTCTGGTGGAAGAAGGCCCGTCCCGCGTCGAGGAATTGATCAGGATGGGTGCCTACTTTGACAGGAGTAACGGCGTCCTGGCTTTGACCAGAGAGGCCGCCCACAGTCGCCGCCGCATTCTGCATGCCCAGGGAGATGCTACCGGTTGGGAGATAGAACGTACTTTAGTCGAGGAAACTCAACGCCGAAAAGGGATTTTAGTTAAGGAAGGACGCTTTGTTGTAGACCTGCTGGAAAATAGCCGGGGGGATATACTGGGAGTTCTTATTTTTGTTACGGCAACAGGAAAACTGGAAGCCTATCTGACGCAAGCCATAATTATGGCCACCGGTGGTTGTGGGCAGGTTTTTGGCTTTACCACCAACCCGGATGTAGCAACCGGTGACGGAATAGCGGCAGCCTACCGGGCAGGAGCAGATCTGATGGATATGGAATTTGTCCAGTTCCATCCGACAGCACTGCAGGTCCCGGGGTTTTCCCGCTTTTTGATCTCGGAAGCTGTCCGGGGGGAAGGCGCATATCTGATCAACCACAAGGGCGAGCGTTTTATGGAAAATATCCCTGGCAAGGAATTGGCCCCTCGGGATATTGTGGCCCGGGCAATCTGGAAGGAAATGAACAACGGGCCGGTCTTCCTGGATTTCAGGCCGATTGGCGAGCAACACAGTCTGGACCGGTTCCCGAAAATACGGCAAACCTGTTTGGAACACGGGCTGGATGTTTTGAATACTCCAATTCCGGTCGCTCCGGCGGCCCATTACATGATGGGCGGCATTCGGACGAATGTGGACGGAGAAACAAATCTACCCAATTTATACGCCTGCGGAGAATGTGCCTGCAATGGAGTTCATGGGGCCAATCGTCTGGCCAGTAATTCCCTGCTGGATGGTTTGGTTTTCGGGGCCCGGATCGTGGAAAAGATTCTGAATGCTGCCCCTATCAAAATGCCCCGCTGGGAAGAGGTCTTTGTTTCCCGGCAGCCGGCTGCGAATACCAGTGTTCAGGAACCCAAACCTGCAGACAGGGGAGAACTGCAGCAGGTTATGTGGGAAATGGTAGGTATTTTACGTGATCAGCAAGGCCTGGAAAAAGCTCTGCATATTCTGGAGCCTTGGGCAGCTTCCTATAAGGCGGAACTGAAAGTTGAGGATCTGGAATTGGGTAATATGCTTTGTGTGGGGCTGACCATAAACAGGGCTGCTCTGGCCCGCCAGGAAAGCCGGGGAGCACATTATCGATCTGATTTTCCCCAATGTCTCGATCCGCTCTGGCAAAAACACTCAGTGCAAAACAAGGAGGATACCAATGTTAGCTTCATTTCAACTACAGAAAATAATTGATCGGTCTCTGGAAGAGGATCTGGGGTCAGGTGATCTGAGTACCCGCATTTTGCCGGCAGGTCTGGAAGGTCAGGCCGAGCTTTATGCCAAAGCGACAGGAGTTATGGCCGGGATCGAGATAGTGGCTCAGGTTTTCAAACGGGTGGATTCCCGGATCAAAGCTGAGATCCTGATGACAGATGGCACAAAAGTTGTACCCGGAACACTGGTGATGCAGCTGCGCGGGCCCTTGGCCAGCATTTTGTCGGCAGAAAGAACGGCTCTGAATTTTCTGCAACATCTTTCCGGCATTGCTACGGCAACCAGGAAAGCGGTGGAACAGATCGAGGGCTTGCCAGTCAAAATTACGGATACCCGCAAGACCCTGGGCGGCTGGCGGGCCTTGCAGAAATATGCCGTACGTATCGGCGGCGGTTATAACCACCGTTTTGGCTTATTTGACGCTGTGATGTTAAAAGATAACCATATTGCGGCTATGGGTGGGATGACAGCAGCTGTGGAGACAGCCTATCAGGAGCTGGGACATATGGTTAAGCTGGAAGTGGAATGTGAAAGTATAGCTCAGGTCCAGGAAGCGCTTAATTGTAAGGCTGAAGTTATTATGCTGGATAATATGACTATAGAACAGATGAAGCAGGCGGTTTCTCTGATCGATCACCGGGCTGTGGTTGAGGCTTCAGGAGGCATGAAAACCGGCCGCTTGCGCGAGGTTGCGGAAACAGGTGTAGATGTTATCTCAATTGGGGCTTTAACTCATTCTGTCCAGGCCCTGGATTTCAGTCTGGATGTGGGAGAGATGAAGCTGACTACCCGCCGGCGGCTGGCAAGCGGAGAAACTGAGGGAAACTGATGGTACGTGAAAAGATCCTGGATCTTATGGCTGCTCAGAAGGGGGAATATGTTTCCGGGGAACTTATGAGTGAACAATTGCACCTGACCAGGGCGGCGATCTGGAAACAGATCAAGGTCTTGAAAGAAGCGGGGTTTGAAATAGAAGCCCAAACAAAAATGGGTTATCGTCTCTTGCACACGCCCTTGAGTATCGACGCCTGGACAATCAGACATCTCCTGCAGACCAGACAGTTAGGACAAAAACTTGATCTGCACAAGGACATTAACTCCACTAATGAGCGGGCCAAGGAATTAGCCATGCAGGGAGCTGACCACGGGACAGTTGTCCTGTCTGAAAGACAAAGTACCGGCCGCGGCAGAATGCAGCGCTGGTGGGAAGCGCCAACGGGCGGGCTTTGGATGTCGGTGATTCTGAAACCGAAACTCTCTTTAGCTGATGCTTCTAAAATTACTCTCTGTACCGGGGTGGCGGTGGCAGATGCCATTACCGCGGTTTGCAAAATTAAAGTTGGGATCAAATGGCCTAATGATCTGGTCTATCAGGGTCAAAAATTAGTGGGCATTCTGGCAGAAGTGGTTGGGGAGTGGAACACTGTGCAGACCATGGTTGTTGGTATAGGGGTGAATGTCAATTTTACCCGGGAGGAATTAAGCAAAGATTTGCTGGCGGCAACCCTGCAGGATTTAACCGGGATCAAATGGGATTTAAATGTCCTGGCTGCCAAAATCCTGGAACAGCTGGAAGAAGAATTGATCAGTCTGGAAACCAGAGGATTTGCTGCCTTGCGCGAGCGTTGGATGCAAAGGGCAGTTGGTATAGGACAGAATGCCCTTATTCTGCAAGGTAAACAAACCCTCGAAGGAATTATCCAGGGTATCTCGCTGGACGGAGAACTGATTGTTAAAATCGGGGCTAAAAATCATATCTTTTCTGCCGGGGAGGTAAGGGTGCGTTCAACTAATGGTACTTATTTCTAGGAATTAATCAGGAATAACACAGTCAGTAAAGGAGAATAAGCATGATCCTGGTTTTTGATGTGGGAAACACAAATATTGTGGTTGGTGTCTATAATAAACGAGTATTGATTCATCACTGGAGGGTTTCAACCGACAAATCACGGACGGTTGACGAATATGCTGTTGTTACCAGGAATCTTTTTACTTTCAGTAATTTGAGCTTCGAAAATATTAAAGCAGTAGTTATTTCTTCCGTAGTGCCGCCGGTCATGCCAATCCTGGAGGAACTGGCCCGAAAATATTTTGATGTCGAACCCCTGGTTGTAGGGCCGGGAATTAAAACCGGCATGCCCATCAACTATGATAATCCCAGGGAGGTTGGGGCAGACCGGATCGTCAATGCAGTGGCAGGTTATGCCAAATATGGCGGACCGCAGATTATCGTTGATTTCGGCACAGCAACCACCTTCTGCTGTATCTCCCAGCAGGGAGAATATCTGGGAGGAGCCATTGCTCCGGGAATCGGTATTTCTACAGAGGCTCTATTTCAGCGGGCTTCCAAGCTGCCGCGGATCGAACTGGTTAAGCCTAAATCAATTATTGCCAAAAATACTGTGGCGGCTATGCAATCCGGAATTTATTACGGTTTTTCCGGACAGGTTGACGGTATTGTCAACCGCATGAAGGAAGAATTAGGACCGGCTACCAGGGTTATAGCTACCGGAGGGCTGGCAGAATTTATTGCCGAGGTTTCGCATACGATTGAACTTGTGGATCCGTTTTTAACCTTGGAAGGCCTATTGATGATTTATGAACGAAATGCCCAGTAAATACGGGAAGGAAATATCCCGTATTTTAATGAGGGCGAGGTCTGGTGATAAAAAATGAAATTAGGTAAATATTCTTGGGATATGCCGGTGTTTTTGGCGCCGATGGCAGGGGTAACCGATAGGGCTTTTCGGGAAACAGTCCGCTCCCTGGGCGGCAAATATGTGGTAACCGAAATGATCAGTGATAAAGCCCTGAATTATCTGAATTCCCGGACTCTCCGGATGCTGGACATTAAAGAAGAGCCTGAGCCGCGCATCGTGCAGCTATTCGGTTCTGATCCGGATAATATGGCCCGGGCGGCTCAGCTGGCCGAGTCCCTGGGGGCTGATATTCTTGATATCAATATGGGTTGCCCTACTGCCAAAATCGTCAAAAACGGGGAAGGATCGGCCTTACTGCGGAATCTTCCCTTAGCAACTGAAATTGCTTCTGCCGTGGTGCGGGCTGTACAGCTGCCGGTTACCGTCAAAATACGTTTGGGCTGGAGCGGGGAGGAAATTATTGCTCCTGAGTTAGCCCGGCGTCTGGAGGCTGTCGGAGTGGGTATGATAGCCCTTCATGCCCGAACCAGGGAACAATTTTACAACGGTCAGGCCGAATGGCAATGGATCAAACGGCTGAAAGAGGTCACGAAAATCCCGATCATCGGTAATGGGGATATAACTCAACCTGAACAGGCTCGGCAGATGATCGAGCAAACGGGTTGTGATGGGATTATGGTTGGCCGGGGGGCCTTGGGTAATCCCTGGTTAATTCCCCATATCCAGCATTACCTCAGATATCAAATACTGCTGCCTCCGCCGGCCTGGGAAGAAAGAATTGCCTTGGCTCTGCAGCATTTTGAACGTGTCCTGGCCTATAAAGGTGAGAGAATAGGTTTAAATGAGATGCGTAAACATGCGGTTTGGTATATCAAAGGTTTGAGATTTGCGGCCATGCTGCGCAACCGCATTATGCAGGCTCAGGAAGTTCAGGAAATGAAGGATATGTTTTGCGCCATTCCCGGTCAGTATGAACAATAATAGAGAGCTTCTCTTGACATTATTTTGCAGGTTCCTTATAATAACGAGTAACGA
The DNA here is from genome assembly GCA_002347475.1 of Peptococcaceae bacterium UBA2264. Lineage (GTDB taxonomy): Bacteria > Bacillota > Desulfitobacteriia > Desulfitobacteriales > Desulfitobacteriaceae > UBA2264. The sequence goes on along the minus strand of DDXI01000136.1, from coordinate 1,355 downwards.
TTTAGGGGTTTCTGATAATGACGAGTAACAAATTAGGGTAGGTTCTTAATGTTGCCTTAAGAGTTAATTTCCGGAAACTAAATGGTTATGGAAATTTGAGGGAGATTTTTTTATTTAGGGGATGTGCAGGTCAGATGCACTGCTAAATATGCAATGAAAAGGGGAGCGAGAAGAGATGCCCGAAAAAGAAGTAATCTTAACCCTGGCCGGATTAAAAAAATTAGAAGACGAATTAGAATTGAATAAGACTCAAAAACGCCGGGATATTGCCGAACGCATTAAACAAGCGATTGAATTTGGGGACATCAGCGAGAATTCCGAATACGATGATGCCAAGAATGAACAGGCGTTTATTGAAGGCCGGATTATTACGATCGAAAAAATGCTGAGGAATGCCAGGGTCATTGATGATCCCGAAGAGGCGGAATATGTGACACTTGGTTCTACTGTGACTTTAAAGGATTTGGATTACGACGGGGACCCTGAGGAATATACTATTGTGGGTTCTGCTGAAGCTGATCCGGGTACTAATAAAATATCCAATGAATCCCCGGTGGGCAAGGCGGTATTGGGAACGGTGAAAGGCAGCATCGTGGAAGTTAATGTTCCTGCTGGAATCATGCATTACGAGGTTGTCAGTTTCAGATAAGCAGTTTATACTGGATGGGCTAGTACCTGGATGGGAACGCCCCTATGTCAGTACCTAAGGGGAGTCTCCTCAATGAAGATATCTCACAGACCCCAGGATATTTTAGAGGAGGATATCCCTTTATAGAGAAAGCAAACCTACTTATTTTGCGAGTCCGCTGAGACAAGCTATTTTTCCTTAACCCTTATCCTTTACTTGCTAGAGGAAGGGTTTTTATTTTTATTAATTTGGATTATTTGATTGGTTGTTATTGTTTAATCAGAATGAATTCTGTAGAATTGATAAGATGAGAAAATTGGAGGAATGTTTAGATGGATAATGAAAATGATCTTTGGCGGGTTCGCCTGGATAAACTCGATATTTTGCGCCAGGGGGGCATAGAACCTTATGCCGATCGATATGAGCGGACTCACAAAGCTCTGGAGATAATTGATCAATTTGAGCAACTGCAGGAGCAGGAAGTTCGGGTAGCCGGCAGAATGATGTCCAAACGGGACCAGGGTAAAGTAATCTTTGCTCATATTCAGGATTTTAGCGGACGAGTACAAATTTATATAAGAAGAGATGATGTGGGTGCAGAGAAATTTGACCTGATTTCCAAATTTGATATCGGTGATATTATTGGGGTTCAAGGGACGGTTTTTCGGACAAGACGCGGCGAGATATCCATTCATGCTCAGACCGTCGAACTTTTGTCCAAGGCCAT
>DDXI01000118.1 GCA_002347475.1 Peptococcaceae bacterium UBA2264 | reverse complement strand
TAAATGGGGAAATAGTAACTTGACATTATTTCCAAAAGTATTTAGAATTGTTGGCAGAGCCCTGTCTCTGTTGACATTAACCTTTCAAGGTTTTCTTATAGATTTCGTCATTGTCAGGCTAAAATATAAAGAGGTTTTGACTAGCGAGCGAAGGTTTGTAGGATGTACAAGGAAAGAATTTTCTTGTCCTTTTAGGTTATGCTTTAATAAAGACTGGTTCTAACCAGTTTTTTCTTTTTTTAAATGTTATTGTAAATAAGGAGGTGAGTTCATGGAAACAACCAGTGTAATAATTGTTGCTGTGTTGACAGTTGTCGGTTTTGGTATCGGCGGCTTTGTAGGCTGGATTATCCGTAAAGCCACAGCTGAAAAGGCTATCGTCTCAGCTGAAGAAGAAGGTAAACGCATTATCCTGAATGCTCAGACTGAATCTGAGGCCAAGAAGAGGGAAATGATAGTAGCTGCCAAAGAAGAAGTCATGCATGTCCGCAATGAAGTGGAGAAAGAAACCCGGGAAAGACGTAACGAGATTCAGCGTCTGGAGCGTCGCCTTGTGCAAAAGGAAGAAACCCTGGATCGTAAAATGGAATCCCTGGAGCGCAAAGAAGAAAATTTACATCTCAAGGAAAGCGACGTTGAAAAACAAAAGGAAGAATTAGCTCAATTAATAACCAGAGAAAAAGCCGAACTCGAACGTTTATCCGGACTCACATCAGAAGAGGCCAAGCAGTTACTGCTTAGCAGTGTCGAAGAAGAGGTTCGTTATGAGTCCGCTATCATGATTAAAGACATTGAAACCAAGGCTAAAGAAGAGGCCGAAAAGCGCGCTAAAAATATTATTGCTTTGGCTGTACAGCGCTGCGCAGCCGATCATGTAGCTGAGACAACTGTTTCCGTAGTTGCTCTTCCCAGCGACGAGATGAAGGGAAGAATTATTGGTCGTGAAGGCAGGAATATACGAACCCTGGAAACTTTGACCGGGATCGATCTGATAATTGATGACACACCGGAAGCAGTCATTTTGTCCGGTTTCGATCCTATCAGACGTGAAGTTGCCCGTATAGCCCTGGAAAAGTTGATCGTTGACGGCCGTATCCATCCCGCCCGCATTGAAGAAATGGTGGAAAAAGCTCAAAAAGAAGTTGAACAAAAGATTCGCGAAGAAGGAGAGCAAGCCACCTTCGAGACAGGAGTTCATGGTCTGCACCCTGATGTAATAAGGCTGTTGGGCAGGCTGAAGTTTCGGACCAGTTATGGTCAGAATGTCTTAAAACATTCTATTGAAGTTTCTTTCCTGAGCGGTTTAATGGCTGCCGAGTTGGGAGTAGATGTCCAGCTGGCTAAAAGAGCCGGTTTATTACATGACTTGGGTAAGGCCACAGATCATGATATTGAAGGTACTCACGTGGAAATTGGTGTTGATCTGGCGAAAAAATACAAGGAATCCTGGGATGTTATCCATGCCATCGAAGCACATCATGGTGATGTTGAAGCCAAGACAATTGTGGCAGTTTTGGTATCGGCTGCAGATGCTGTATCAGCTGCCAGACCAGGAGCACGTCGCGAAACGCTGGAATCCTATATCAGGAGATTGCAAAAACTGGAGGAAATCGCCGAATCCTTTGAAGGTGTGGAGAAATGTTATGCTATTCAAGCCGGACGCGAAATTCGGATAATTGTCAAACCTGATAAAATTGATGATTTGCTGGCACCGCGCGTAGCTCGGGAAATAAGCAAGCGTATAGAAGAAGAACTTGAATATCCCGGTCAAATTAAAGTAGTGGTTATCAGAGAAACCCGGGCAGTTGATTATGCCAAATAGAAATAGAATAAACTGGAACATCAGGGAAACGGGTAGTTCAGAATTGCCTGTTTCCTTTTTGGTTTTTTAAGAGGATTGGCTGAATTTATAGTGATCAGTCAGCTTGATCAAGTAGACCTGGAAAGCATAGCGCGTCAAGTTTTTGCCAAGAGTTCTCTGCAGGAATTGATGGCAAGAATTTTTTGATTGTATATTATCTTAGGGAAGGTGGGACAGGAGTGAATATACTTTTCATTGGGGACATAGTTGGTAAACCAGGAAGAGAAGCAGTACGTACTTTGCTAAAACCGCTCCAGCAAGAGTTAGCGGTAGATGTTACTATAGCAAATGCTGAAAATGCGGCTGGAGGCAATGGCTTGACTAAAGACATAGCTCAGGAATTATATGATTGGGGAATCGATTTTATAACTATGGGTAATCATGTTTGGGATCAGCGGACGATTTATGATTATATTGACAATGAATCACGTTTGATTCGGCCGGCAAATTATCCTGTGGGGGCACCTGGTAAAGGATACGGCTATCTTCATAAAGCAGGTCGAAAAATAGGAATAATAAATCTCTCAGGACGAATATTTCTTCCTCCTTTAGATGATCCTTTCAGTTGTGCTATCCGCTTAATAAATATAATTAGTCAGGAGACTCCCATTATTATAGTTGATTTTCATGCTGAAGCAACTTCAGAGAAGGTTGCTTTTGGCTGGTTTTTGGACGGCAAGGTCAGTGCAGTTCTTGGCACCCATACCCATATCCAGACTGCTGATGCCCGCATTTTGGAAAAAAATACGGCATATATAACTGATGTAGGAATGACAGGTCCCAGGAATTCAGTTCTTGGGGTTAAAAAGGAAGTAATTATCAATCGTTTTCTGACCCAATTACCGGCGAAATTTGAAATAGCTGACGGTCCGTTGCAGTTGAATGCTGTTCTTCTCGATATTGATGAGGAAAGCGGAGAAGCCAGAAATATCAGAAATATTCAGCGCACAACTACTTGAACTGTGTTCAACCTCTGTTCAATATGAATAACAAAATAGTCTGAAAATTTCTTCTTTTCAAACAAAGGATTTATAAGGTTATTATAGAATACAACAAATATAATCAGAAGAAATATAACCGAGCAAATTCATGTTGAAGGTGGAGCAGGAGGATGTAGTTAATGGATGTATTAAAAGTATCAGCTAAATCCAGTCCGAATTCAGTGGCAGGAGCGCTGGCAGGAGTTCTGCGGGAAAAAGGAGGAGTCGAGTTACAAGCCATTGGGGCAGGAGCTATCAACCAAGCTGTAAAGGCTGTTGCTATTGCCCGCGGCTTTGTTGCTCCCAGCGGTGTTGATCTTATTTGTGTCCCTGCCTTTACAGATATCCTAATTGAAGGAGAAGAGCGAACGGCTATTAAATTGATAGTTGGGCCACGTTAATACGACAAGATTAATGCACCTGCCGGTCAAACCGACAGGTGTTTTTATATAAGCAGATGTTGAGAAGATTTTGGGTGTTTAGTGCAATTCATGGTAAAATAAAAAGAGCAAAAAATGCAGGCGAAATTTAATCCTTTTTGTGAAGGAGACTAGGTAAAATGAAACGGCAATTTGATCAAATCGCGGAGGCCGACCTCCATTGCCATACTACCGCCTCAGACGGTCTTTTAACACCCGGAGAACTGGTCGAACTTGCCTGGCAGAAGGGCTTGAAAGCTATTGCCATTACAGATCATGATACAATATCAGGCTGGAGTGAGGCAGAATTGACCGGTGAAAGACTTGGTGTCGAGGTTCTCAGAGGAGTAGAGCTGAATACTGTCTGGGAAGAAAAAGAAGTGCATATTTTAGGCTACGAGCTGGACGGAAAATCCAAAATATTGCAGGAACAATTGGCAGAACTGCAGGAGTCTCGCTTTATCCGAATTAGCAAGATATTGAAACTTCTGAGACAATCCGGATTTAGTTTGGCAGAAGATGATGTCTTTAAGTTTGCCCGCGGAGAATCTGCAGGGCGTCCCCATATCGCCCAGGCTCTGGTTGAAAAAGGCTATTTAGCTGACGTAAAAGAAGCTTTTGATCGTTACCTTGGTTTTGGAGCGCCTGCTTATGTTCCCAGATTAAAACTGAATACTACAGATGGCATTCGTCTGATACGGGAGGCAAAGGGTGTTGCAGTCCTTGCCCATCCCGGATTGCAAAGACTTGAAAAAAAGACCATAGCTTCCTGGATTAAATTCGGACTGCAGGGTATTGAAGTTAATCATTCGGATCATAACAGGCAGGATCAACAATTTTATGGCCATCTTGCCAGTCAATATAATCTGCTTATGACCGGTGGTTCGGATTTTCATGGGGATAATAAACCATCTGTCCAACTAGGCCGATGGGGAGTTTCGATGGAGGTTGTTCGGCAACTCAGAGGCTTGGAAAACTGTAAACAAGTCAGGGAAGAGGTGGGGAATTAGTGCTGGCGCAACGTTTACAAGGATTGGGTACTTCGGTTTTTAGACAAATGGATGATCTGCGCAGAGAATTAGAAACGGCAGGGCGGAACCTCATCAATTTAAGTATCGGCAGCCCTGATCGTGCTCCTTCCCTTTACCTCCGACAAGTTCTGAGTGCAGCAGTTCTGGATGAAAAATTATATGGTTATACCCTCAGCAGAGGGACAAAGGAATTTCGCCAAAGTTGCTGTACTTGGTATAAACGGCGTTTTAATGTTGAACTTGATCCGGAAAAAGAGGTCTTGCCTCTTATGGGCTCTCAGGATGGCTTGGCCCATATATTTATGACTTATATTGATCCTGGTGATCTGGCTTTGATCCCGGATCCCGGATATCCAATTTATTCTGTCGGCCTGCATTTGGCGGGCGGACAGAAGGTATCTCTGCCGTTGTTGCCTGAGCAGGGATTTTTGCCTGATCTGACAGCTGTTAAACCCGATATTGCCCGCCAAGCCAAAATATTATTCCTGAATTATCCCAATAATCCTACTGCAGCCATAGCACATTTATCGTTTTTTGATGAGGTAGTGGCTTTTGCCCGGGAATATGATATTCTGATTTGTCACGATGCTGCTTATTCTGAATTGGCTTTTGCAGGATATAGGCCGGCAAGTTTTTTGCAGGCCAGGAATGCCAAGGAAGTGGGGGTAGAATTCCATTCGATATCCAAGACCTATAACCTGGCTGGGACTCGACTGGGCTTTGTTGTCGGCAAGGCAGAGGTAATTTCCGCCCTTGCCTTGCTTAAAGAGAATATAGATTATGGTGTTTTTGAACCAGTTCTAAAAACAGGCACAGCTGCCTTGCTGGGAGATCAGGAAGATATTAAGGAAAATTGCTTGGCTTATCAGTGCAGAAGGGATATCTGGATCAAGGGGTGTGCTGAAGTTGGCTGGATAATGCCGACGCCTCAGGGTACCATGTTTGTTTGGGCACCTGTTCCGACAAAACAGGATTCAATATCTTTTGCCGAGTGTTTGGCTCGAGAGGCTGGGGTATTGGTAGTACCAGGAGTTGCTTTTGGCAGTTATGGCGAAGGCTTTATCCGGATTGCCCTGGTACAAAATGAGGATATGATGAGGGAGGCTGTATGGCGTATCCGAAAATATTTAGGAAGCTAAGCTAAAACTTATCTTCACCCCTGCCGGGGAAATCGATTTTAATTTGTATTATCATTTTCCTGCAGTATTCTGCCCAGTTCTGTGCGGGGAGAGTGGTGTTGGCGGATAAGCAGGCAAATATGCTCGTTTAGTCCGGCTTTTCTGGCCAAAGATTCTCCCCATTCAGCGTGCCGGTCGGCAATTTCCAGAGTGAGGGCAAGGCTTCTGGCTTGGCTTCTATTTATTATATAATTTTTCATAAACTGCCAGGGGCAGGCCGCGACAAGAACGATCATAACCCTTTGCCAGAGGTGTATAGTGACAAGTGACTTGCCGCAATCATGGAGCAGAGCCGCAATAATTAAGTTGCGGTAGTCTTCGGCAGATAAATTCAGGTCTATTTTTCTGGCTTTTAGACTTTTGGCAACATCAAGAGCATGACGTTGTTCAGGCAGAGCCTGCCGGCAAAATAGGGAGAAGGCTGCAGCCGGGAGGGTCTCAGCTGCCTGGTGCATTTCTCCAGGCTTAACTGAAGGAAATAGAACCTTAAAGAACCGTTTGATTCTGCAGTACAATTCAGTTCCTCCTGTTCACTTGAAGCAACATTTGTTATACTGATTTGCAGGATATTTTACTGAATAAACGGAGGGCCACATGTTGTTTAGTTTTTGGCGTTATCAGCTGATACTGGTGCTTTTATTTATTTTATGGGGTCAATTTTTTACATCGGGAACATTGGCCGATCAGATTGCTTTAAATTTTGCGGTTTTTTATCCAGTTGGTTTTCTTGGTGGTTACCGCAAGGAAAATAAATTACATTTATACGGTGCCGTTATTGTTTTTGATTGCCTTACATATTTGCTCACTTTCCTGAGCGGAGTTCTTATTGAAAACTGGCTGCTTGTTCCTGCGGATTTTCTAAGTCTGGTACTATTTACGGAAGTAGGATATTATATGGGCAAGGGAATACATAAAAAGAAATAAAATTGAAATAGCACCCTGGTTTGCATTCTTATAATTAATAATGTATAATTATGCAAAAATCTAAGGAGAAATACTATGCAATTACGCAGAGCCAAGCTCGGAGACGTGGAAGAGATGATGTCTCTTATTAATAATTATGCGCAACAAGGTTTAATGTTGCCACGATCCCGTAATATGCTCTACGAAAATATCCGGGAGTTTCTGGTGGCAATCGAAAATAATCAAATAGTAGCAGTAGCTGCCCTGCATATTGTATGGAGGGATCTGGCAGAAATCAGGGCTTTGGCTGTTGCTGCCGAGTATATGGGTAAGGGTATCGGAAAAGTACTGGTTAATAATTTAATAAGTGAAGCATCTGATCTTGGATGTAATAAAGTATTTGCTTTGACTTATCAGACGGAATTTTTTGAGAGTTGTGGATTTCATGAGATAAACAAAGATGAGATGCCTTCGAAGGTTTGGAAAGAATGTATTAATTGTGTTAAATTTCCTAATTGTGATGAAATAGCCATGATGTATATTCTGGATGATCCTAAAAAAGAGATTGCTTATAATGAAACATCAATTAGCTGTAAATATTAAAAATATAGCAAAATAATACATTATAAATTAAAAATGCCATATGAGCCTTTAAATAGATTATAATTGTTTATTTTTACCTGGGACTAAAGAGTGGTTTCTGAAGCTATTTATTATTTATTGAAGGAAAATAAAGAATAAAATCGAATATACTCTAAAGTACCATAATTAATAACCGTTTTTTCGGTTCTGTCTCAAATGGAGGGACGATTGTTGATTCAAGCTATTCTTTTTGATTTGGATAGTGTGTTGTTTACAGGCGATCAGACAGAGTTTATGCGCAACTATACTGGCCTGTTAGCACCGCGATTTTCACAACTAATGCCATCTGATAAGTTTGCCAAACAATTGCTTCGTTCCCTGGATGCCATGATCAGGGAACCTAAGACCGATCGAACAAACTTGCAGACATTTTTTGATGATTTTTCCAAAGCAACGGGCTTAACCTACAATATCTTATGGCCAATATTCGAGGAATTTTATAATATCGATTTTCCTGCTCTGCAATGTATGTCCAAAGTTAACCCTGAAGGCAAAAAAATCGTAGAATTTGCTGTTCAGCAAGGGTATTTAACTGCTTTGGTATCAAATCCGGTTTTGCCTATGAGTGCAGTCAGGGAACTCATAAGGTGGGCAGAACTCTCGGCAGAGCAGTTTGCTGTGATATCTTCAATCGAGGAGTTTCATTACTCTCATCCCCACCAAGGTTATTTTACAGAAATGGCTGAAAAGTTAAATCTGAATCCAAGTGAATGTCTGATGGTTGGCCATAAACCAATCGAAAATCCAGATGTTCTTGATTTGGGACTCAGGACATTTTTTTTGGCTGATTCTCCGGCTGATAAGACGAAAAACAGAGATTCAGACTATTCAGGGGAATTTTCGGATTTACAGGAATTGATTCTTAAAGGTAATATCTAAAAGACAATATTCAAAAGAAAATATATTAAAAATAAAATGTAGAAGTAAACAGAATAGCAAGGTTTCCCTTTTAAGGGGGGAAACCTTGCTATATTTGCTTATAATTCTGAAATAGAGGCTTCATCACGGTCAAGTTTACTCATACAGACCTTTAAGCGGCTGCGCAGGGTCGGATCAGTAACTGCATCCCGCATTTGTCTTAAAAGATCGATAGTGCGTCTGAATACACTGATGATATCTCCTTCATCGAGGTTACAGAGATTTTGTACCTGGCTGAAAAGTTTACCTTGACTCCAGGCATAAGTTATCACGGCTGCTCTGGGATCGAAACGCACAGCTTCCTCTCCGCAGATACTTTCAATATAATTGACGATATCCCGGACAGGTGCCCAGTCAATATGTGAGAATTTGACAAACAAATCATTTTTGCGAGCTTCATAATCAACTCCGGAAAGCAGGGCGTTGAGTTGATCTTCATCATATTGTGAAAACAGATCTGAAAAAACCAATTCTGTAACCAGCAATTCCTGAATATAGATATGGCTGGCCAAAAGTCCGCGGGGCAATAATTCATCACCTCTAAGATAGCCCATTTGTCTTAATTGATTTTTCTTGTATTCAAATTCGTTGACAAAGATATTTTGGTCTGGCAGAGCTGCCAGATCTTTTCCTAATTCCTTGACTTGTTGCTGCAGGTTTAGAAATGAGGGGCGGTGTTCGCTGCAGATTTCCTGCCTGACGGCTGGACAGTTTACGGGAGTTGCATTTAACAGCTTATCCCAGGTCCGGATTTTGCGGGCTATTTCCCGTCCGTAAACCCGCCGTTGTTTGCGGGGCCCTAATTCCTTATAGACTTTCTTCAGCCGGTCTAATTCTTTTTGTTTGGGGCGGCGTTTGACCGGGCAACTGTAAGTTTCAATATTTTCACAGACATAAGAAGCGGCCTGATCCAGTTCGTGCCCGATTGCGGCCAATTTGTTTTGGATTGCAGCATAACTTAAATGATAACTGAAAATAGCAAAACTCTTTTGAAAATAGGTGTTGATTTGTTCCGGGTTTAAAGCAGAAACTAAATTAAGAACCGTGTTGAAGGTCAGTTTGAACTGGCTGGTAAGTGGTTCCAAGCGGTTAATATGGAAACGGGGCAGAGGGTTTCTCTCAAGCCGGTTAAGATCAACAATAGCAAAAGAGTAACCCTTCTCATCTATTCCTCTTCGTCCGGCTCTTCCGGACATCTGGAAAAACTCATGGTTTGCCAAGGTGCGGAAGTTCTTGCCGTCAAATTTTCTCAGAGAATCAAAGCAGACGGATTTAACAGGATAATTGATACCCACACTGAAGGTTTCGGTACAATAAAGGACGTGAATCAGTTTATGCTGAAAAAGTTCCTCCACTATTACCTTCTGGCTGGGTAAAAGTCCGGCATGATGGTAGGCAATACCTTTGCAGCAAAGACGTTTGAGCCTTTGGGTCGACAAAGACCAATCAGCTTCTTCGCCAAAGTGGCTGAGGAAAAGCTCTTCAACCCGGACCTTTTGTGCCGGCTTAAGATAGTTGGCAACCCCGGCTAATTCCCGAGCTTTATCGGCACATTGTTTGCGACTGAAAACAAAATATAAAGCCGGCAGATAATTTGACTGAATCGTTCGGATCAGGTCGAGATGGGTAGTGGGGGAAAAAGGAATTTTTACTTCTTTATCCTTGAATTTTCTGGAGTAGTAACTCATGAGTTTATCATAAGTTGTTAAACCTGTTTCTTTCGTGTAATAATAATATTCCAGGGGTACTACACGTTTCTTTTCCTCAATCAGGACAATGTCTTCCTGCCGGATTGTTTTGATCCAATCGGTTAATTGTCGGGCATTAGCAATTGTAGCGCTTAGTCCCAGGATACGGATATGCTGGGGGGCTAAAATAATGGACTCTTCCCAAACGGTGCCTCTATCTTCATCATTTAACCAGTGTATCTCATCAAAGATGACGTAGGATACTATATTCAGATTAGGATCTTCAGTTATTACCTGATTGCGGAAAATTTCGGTGGTCATAATCAGGATGGGAGCGTCAGGATTAAGGACAACATCTCCGGTCATGATCCCTACTGTTGATTCTCCAAATTGTTTTTTAAAATCCTTGAACTTCTGATTACTCAGGGCTTTAATTGGTGCGGTGTAAATTACGCGGCGCTGTTCCAGAACGCATTTTTCAATCAGATAATCGGCAACGAGTGTTTTTCCCGTACCGGTGGGAGCCGCAACAATTACAGATAGCCCGGAATCAATAGCCTTTAAAGCCTGTATTTGAAAATCATCCAATTTGAAACTTTGGTAGGTTGAATTGGACATTGTCTTCAACTCGTTTCTTTTTAGGATCTTACCTATTCTAGCAAACTCTGGTATGAGGGTCAAACATATCTGCAGGGTTGCTTGAAAGACTATATGCTAATTATAACAAAAGTAAGATAATGATTGAATCAATCTGTACAGCTAAGCGCTAATATGTCAAGATAGGAGGATGAAAATGGGAGTAAATTTCATGATGGGAACTGAATATCAGGTCTCCGAGCAGAAAGAACAAGTCCTGGAGTCTGCTTTGGCAAAACTTAGGAATCGTAAATGGCAGGCTGTTCTGAAAAACAATGAAACTACTATTCTGGTCAAAGCAGAAATTGGGATAACAGCTGTCGTTCGGCATGAAAACAGAATTGAGACAGGTCATTTGACTCTGGATGAGGTTTTCTACGAATTGCAGGGTAAAGCTGATTTCAGTATCTTCTTACCGCTGGTTCAATTCCAGAACTTTGAACAATATCCTCATAGTTTTAATTTTTCTTTTGATTCCTATTGGTGGACTTTCCGGCCTTTCCCCGAATGCGGAGAAAAAGAAAGGAATAACTGAAATAATTTACAGAAGAAAATAAGAAAAAAGCTATTTAAAAAATTCTGAAAATTCGTTTGCGTCTTCAAAATTACTTTGTTATACTGTATATGTGCTTGTAAGACTTGGGCCTATAAAAATTGGAATCCATATTCGAATCCTTATTCGGGTGGCACGGATGAAAATTGGCAAGGATCCAAAGTGGACAAGGAACACCCATTAAGGAGGAATTATCATGGTCCAAGACAAAACTTTAACCTGCCGCGATTGCGGTCAAGAATTCATTTTTTCAGCAAGTGAGCAAGAATTCTATGCTGAAAAAGGATTTCAAAATGAACCTGGCCGTTGCCCGGCCTGCCGTCAAGCCCGGAAACAAGCCAGCGGTGGCAGAAGTGGTGGTTATGCCCGTCAGCCGCGGCAAATGTACCCGGCAGTTTGTGCAAACTGCGGTTGCGAAACCGAAGTACCATTCCAGCCATCTGGCGACAAACCGGTATATTGCCGCGATTGTTACCAGGCAATGCGCCGCTACTAAAATCAAAAATAAGGATCGCAGCTATGAACTGCGATCTTTTTTTACTTAGGACACAGGGAGAGAACTGCCGGAAACTTGCCGGTACTGAGCGGCGTTATTATGGCTGAAGCGAGAGACAGGAACGGTAAGGAGTAGAGTATACGGTATACAAAAATACAAAAAAAATACATAAAACAGCTGGCCGGGGAGCTGGACAGAGCCTGAAAATGGGAGTAAAATTCACTATGTTCCGAGTCCATCGGATCGGATTATAGCAACTAATCGAGTGTTCAGGAAGAAGGTTTAGTATGTTGCCCTCTGCCAATAAATTATTTTGGTTGAAGTTTCGTGCAAGGATTTTTGGTAATCCTCTTTCTACTCAAAGTGCGGAACAGGCTAAGGTTGGTATTTTCGCCAGCATACCTATCTTCGGTTCTAATATTATATCCTCCCAGGGCTATGCCCCGGATGAAATACTCTATGTTCTTTTATTAGTAGGTTCCTTGGGATATGCCTATATATCGAAAATCTCGACTGTCATTGTTCTTCTCCTGATCAGTATCCTTATGGTTTATCGTAAGGCGATCCAGAAATATCCACAAGGCGGTGGTTCGTATACTATTGCCAAGGCCTATTTAGGTGATACCTATGGCCTATTAGCCGGAGCCAGTCTGACTGTGGATTATGTCTTGACTGTAGCTGTAAGTATCAGCTCGGCGATTGAAAATATGACCGGTGTTTTCCCCTGGCTGGCAGTTACGGGACATAAAGTTCTGGCAGATTGCCTGGTAATTGTTGCTATAGCCTGGATTAATCTGCGAGGCTTAAAAGAATCTGCCCGCTTGTTTGCCTTGCCTGTTTATCTTTATATTTTGACTGTGTTTATTTTAATTGTCATAGGTTTAGTTGAAACATTGTATTATGGTGTTTCGAGAACTGTAACAACCCAGATAGCGGCAACCTCAGCCAGTGGAATGACCTGGTTTATCTTCGCCAGAGCTGTTGCAGGAGGCACCACGGCTTTAACCGGGATAGAGGCTATTAGTAACGGTGTTGCAGCATACAAGGCTCCCGCTCAAAAGAGAGCCATCCAATCCTTGATTATTTTGGCTTTGTTTGTAGGTTTTGGTTTGGTCGGTTTGCCTTTTTTAGCAGCGAAATTTCATATCATGCCAGCTCAGGGCAACACGATTCTAAACCAGTTGGGTATGATCATTTTCGGTAAAACCATACCCTATTTTATCCTGATGATAACGGCTGCCGGGATATTGATAATAGGTGCCAATACCTCCTTTGCAGGTTTACCGATACTATTAAGCCTTATGGCCAAAGATGGCAATGTCCCGCGTTACTTTAAAAATCTTGGCGATCGCTTGGTCTATAATGTTGGTATTTGGGCCTTGTTGCTTGTTTCCTTATTATTGATCTTAATATTCCAGGGTAACACGCATTCGATGATGCCTCTTTATGCCATTGGAGTTTTTATATCATTCACCTTGACAGGTATAGGATTGGCTAAATATACTTGGCAAAGCAAAGAGAAGAAATGGCTTTGGGACTTTATAATCTTCAGTTTCGGTGGAGTGGTATCTTTCCTGGTTTTTTTGGTTTTCTTTATCACAAAATTTACCCAGGGTGCCTGGATCATGCTGGTTATCATGCCCCTTTTGGTTTTTCTGACTCATGCCATACATGAAGTTTACAGTACAGAAATACAGGAGCTGCACGTTACTCCGGAAGCAATTACCGATTTCCAAAAACATATGGCCAGGATCAAAAGGCGGAGATCAACTACCGAAATTTCGGAATTCAGGAACAAGGTTATTGTGCCGGTATTTGATCTAAATCTGATTGTTTTAAAAACATTAAAATACGCAATTTCTCTGACACCGCAGGTTAAAGCTGTGCATATTGCCGCAGACCCGGAACGGACAGCGAAACTGATTAAGCACTGGGCGGAAAATCATATTGAAATTCCTTTGGAAATTGTGCAGTCTCCCTACCGGGCTACGGTCCACGATTTCCTGGGTTATTTGGATAAGTTAGAAAAAGAAAGTAAATTCGAAACCATTACAGTGGCTATTCCGGAATTTGTACCTTTGAAACTACGTCATAACTTGCTGCATAATCAGACCGGTCAGCTCATGAAGCTAATGCTATTATTTAAAAAGAGTATATTTGTAACCAGTGTGCCCTATCATGCTCAGCTCAAGGTAAGCAAGCCTGAGGGAAAAAAATCGGAATTGCCAAAAAAATAACAGTGTATACCAGTAATTGCCCAAGGGTAATTATTCGCAATAAATTAAGCGCCTGGTTGAAAAATCATCAGGCGCTTTGCTTATTCTGGTATACTATTAATATAATAGCAGAAATATTTGGATGTGATGAATGTCTTGAACCGGCTTTGCCCCAACCTCAAAACTGATAACTATTGCTGCCAGGCAGAGAATCTTATACAGCCTGACTTATATCAAATTGTTCACCGGCCTGGATTTGAAGACGATCAGCCCATTGGAGAGCAGTCAACTTCTCATTTCCTGTCTTTACCGTCAGCAGTAGAAGTGTTCCTTTACCGGTGGAGACAGCTACACCCTGATCAGGTATAATTTCTATAATTTTACCTGGTGCCGTCCCAGAGGGCGGTTCCTGTTGAAAAACCTTGGCTTCCAAAACCAGAAGATTGTCATTGCGAAAGTACGTGCCGGCTCCGGGAACCGGTGTGGCTCCGCGGACCAGATTGTATATATTTTGCGCGCTTTGCCGCCAGTCTATCAGGGCATCCTGGGCTTTGAGAACGGGCTGGAAGGAAGCTAAACGGCTATCTTGGGGTATGCTGGGGGCCTGCTTCTCCCGGATTAAGCGCACAGCTTCTTTAATCAGTTTTACACCTAAGGGGTAGAGCTTGTTAAAGTATAGAGTAACAGTTGTGTCCTCAGGATCTATGGGTACTGCTTCCTGCAGGATTATATTGCCTGTGTCAACTCCTTCATCAATATAATGAATGGTGACCCCAGTTTCTTTCTCCCCGGATAAGATAGCCCAGGCGATCGCGCTTCCACCTCTGTATTTTGGGAGCAGGGAGGGATGATAATTAATGCCGCCCAAAGGGGCCAGGTCGATCACAGCTTTGGGCACAAAACTTGTGACAAATACCAGAACCAGAAGGTCCGGGGCTAATTCCTTAACCCATTCGTAGACTTCGGGTGGTTTCAAATTATTGGTTTGGAGCAGCGGTAAACCAAGTTCCAACGCCGCCTCCTTGAAGGGATTAGGTTTTTTTGCCCCAGGTACATCAGGAACTGTTATGGCTCCCACTAGTTCTTCGCCTTGTTGCTTTAAAGCCCGGAGACATTCAGCACCAAAAGGGGCTTGGCCAATTACGAGTATCCGCATTCTAATTCCCCCTTAATTTCTAGATATTCTTGCCACTTTATTCGATCTTTTCTGTAAAAAGTCCTGCAGAGCTATTACAATTATTATCTCAGAATGAGAAAGTAACTTTAAATGGCAAGTATACTGAGACCATATTTGCAGGAGAAAATAATTATAGTGTGTAAAATATCAGGCAAGAGTATATTTAAATAATTGAAGACAATATTATAATCGCACATGGCTGTCTAAGCGCCAGCAGAAAATAAAAATTGATAATAACAATGAGGAAGTAAAAATGGAGAAGAACAGTTTTTATGTGGTTAGGGAATCTGCCAGCTGGGAACAAGTAATCGAAAAATCCCGTTTTATCGCCATCGTGTATCAGGTAAGTAATGTCGAAGGAACGGCAGCCTGTTTGCGGGATGTGCGGGAAGAGTACCCCAATGCCCGGCATTATGTCTATGCCTATCGCCTCAGGGAGGGACTGCTCGAAAAATCTTCTGATGACGGGGAGCCTCAAGGGACAGGCGGAAAGCAGATTATGGAGCACTTACAGCATCATGAGCTCTGGAATGTAATGATTGTCGTGGTACGCTATTTCGGCGGTGTCTTGTTAGGAACAGGAGGCTTAAGCAGGGCTTACAGCGGAACTGTACGAGGTTTACTGGAGAAGGTTCACTTGGAGAAAGTCAGACAACATTTGCTTTATGACTTATGTATTCCCTATTCCTGGTACGAAGCCCTGAAATACCAGCTGAATCTGCGCTTCTGGACTTTGGATAACGAACGCTTTACCGATTTAATTAAAGCTAATGTCTATGTTCCGTCTGATGAAGCAAAAGATTTCGAGAAATGGCTGCAAGACTTTGCCTCGGGACAAATAGAACTTCAGCTTATGGAGGAAGTCTGGAGATGATGCATATCCGAGATTGACAGTCTGAACGAGACACAATAACCGGTTGATTCTTATCCCTTTGGAATCCTCTCTTCAGATTATCTTGTCCTGAAGGAGGATTAAACTTCAGTTTTGTCGAAATAAAAAATTGATAGATATCCCCAATAATTCCTCCAATTCCACGAAACAGAAGTCCTGGTTTCCTGAATTTTAAAGGAGGCATGATAATGATTTATGAAGTCTGTGCATTGGTTCTGACAATTGTTCTTAGTGTAGTTGGCATTCATCTTGTAATTGTATTACATAATACAAAGGGTTTGCTGACAGAACTCAGGCAGGCAGCCAAAAGTGTAAATAAGAGTTTACCGGTATTATTATCGGATGTCGAGAGTACAGTGGCTGAGGTTGAAAATCTGACTAAAACTGCCCGGGAGTGTGTTGATTTGTTTGCAGGAAGGCTCTTGGGACCCTTGTGTTCTATAACCGGTTTTTTAAATGCCTTTAAAGTCGCTTATACAATAATGCGGCGTAAAAGCAGGGAGGCAGCTAAAACAGATACAGACGAACAAGAAACAGATTTTGGAGAATCAGATTTAAGAGAACAAAACACAACAGAATCAGAAAAGGCTTAGAATATATCACATGGCACAGGGTTGCAGATATATTTTGATCTCTGTTCCGAACTGGATTATCTGCCAAGAAAATCTGTTCTTAATTTTTGGTCGTAATGAGGATAGACACAAATTTGCAGGGATCGTCAGCGTGCCCTGGTAACTTCCGAAGTAGTTATTTTCAGAGTAGGGAAGATTAATATGGGATATTGGGTCTATCTTGTCCGCTGCCGGGATTTTACAATTTATACCGGAGCCACTACTGATCTGCAGCGCAGAATCCGGGAACATAATAGAAAAAAAGGTAAAAACAACAAATATACAAGTTCGCGCCAACCGGTAAAACTGCTTCAGGCCTGGGAAGTTGCAACCTGGTCTGAGGCTTTGCGTTTGGAGGCAGCAATTAAAAAATGCAGTCGGCTCAAAAAGGAAAAACTGATAACATATAAGGAAGAAATTTTTAAGCTGGCTAAACTCCGAAGGTTAGATTTTGCGATAAAATCTCTCTTTGCTTTGCCGGATACCAATTAAGGAACAATAAAGGAAAAAGCTGATTTTTACCGACTTAATTATGATACAGGCCCCCGCCGATAAATTCCCGTAAAATGGAGTTGAAGGGCACTTTGCTTGTTTCCAGGGGAGTAAAAAAAGACAGTATGCGCAGCAAAAGGGCTACCAGATCATGGTGGGGACTGTCTTCAGGAATTGATCTTAACAAGGGTTCAGCATAAGGGCGGAGGGCGTTGAGCTCATAAAGGAGGCTGGAGTTAAACATAACATCTGCTTCTTCCTGATAAGGGAAAATAATAGTATTTTCCCCCCGACGCACACTGCTCCATTGGGCAAAGGTTTGATCGGGATTAATTCCTCTGGTTCTGTTATCCCGAGCCATTCGCCGTATCAGACGTACTTCAGAGGTAGGTATTCTGTTGTAATTGTCTATATTCGATTGAAAAAGAGCGCTGATGTAGATCTTAAAGAGTTGATTACGATCCAGGGAGGGAAACAAGCGTGGATTCAGACCATGAATCCCTTCTATAAGTAAAATTTCATTTTCCCTGAGATATAAGGGATTAACCTGCGAGGAACGTCGGCCGGAAATAAAATCGTAAACCGGGGTTTGGATAGTTCCGCCCTTAACTAAAGTTTTCAGATGGTCATCCAGAAGCGGCAGGTCCAGGGCTTCTATAGCATCATAGTCATATTGACCGTCAGCATCGCGGGGAGTTACTTCCCGGGATACAAAATAGTTGTCCAGGGAGAGTGCCACAGGATGCAGATTATTTACTTTTAATTGGGTTGACAATCTCTGGATAAAAGTCGTTTTGCCGGAAGAGGAGGGCCCGGCTATAAGAATAATGCGGATATGTTTTCTGTGTTTCAGAATGCGGTCTGCTATGGCAGAGATCTTTTTCTCATGTAAAGCTTCCGCCATGCAGATCAGTTCAACCGAACGCTTGGCAGCGATAGCGGCATTAACATCACTAACTTCTGCCAGATGCAAGTTTTCAACCCAGCGCTGGGATTCGCAAAAAGTAGCGGAAAGTTTTTCAGGTTGGACAAGCAAAGCACAGGCGCCAGGATTATTATATTCGGTATAATGTAAAATGAAGCCGGGTGGGAAATCAACAAGCCGGCAATATTCCACAGCACTGGAACTAGCCACTACTTTGAAAAGGGTTTTTAATTTTGTTCCATCCAGATGACAGTGGATAAAACCGTCATCTCCTGTTGCTGAGGAAATCGGAACATCGGCCAGGATCCATTCTTTCAGCCGTTCCTCTATTCTTTTAACTTCACGGGGAGAAAGCAAGGAATTTTTCAATTCGCAATATATTCCATCTGGAATAGAGTGCATTATTCTCAGTTGCTCGTTGGGAAATAATTCCTGAACAGTTAAAATCAAGCCCAGAACCAGGCTTTGACGGTTGCGGCTGTTGCGCCGAAAGGAAGTTTCTGCCACAAAGTTACACCTGCCTTAATTAGACTGCAAATAACAGCAAAAATAATAAAAATATGTGAATTTGCTGTTCATTATATGCTATCATATTTATATTTGAAATGACAAAGAGGAATTTAAGGACAACATAATCAGGGGAGGGACCAAATTGTACGATAGTACGCGGGGGAATTTACAGAATCAATCAGCATCCCAGGCCATCGCCTGGGGAATGGTGCCGGGTGGCGGCTTGTTTGTTCCCAAGACTATTTCTGCTATTCCGTGGCAGCAAGTTCAAGGACTGGCTTATCCTGAATTAGTTATAAAAATTATGACTCCTTATCTGGCCGAATTTTCGCCGGAAATTATTGAGAATATCGGAGCTATTTATTCGCCAGCAGTTTTCGGAGGGACAAATCCGGCACCTCTGATAAATGTGGGAAAATGCGGTGTCCTGGAATTATGGCATGGTCCGACAGCTGCTTTTAAAGACATGGCCCTGCAGGTTTTGCCCTATTTATTAGGGTCCAGTCTGAAAAATCTGGCTGAAAATTCTGAGGTTATCATCTTGGTGGCCACCTCGGGAGATACGGGAAAAGCAGCCTTGGAGGGTTTCAAAAATGTCAAAGGAATGAATATCGTTGTTTTTTATCCGGACGGAGGAGTTAGTGCTGTTCAGGAGCGTCAAATGACCACAACAGAGGGTAATAATGTGCATGTAGTGGCGGTAAAGGGAAACTTCGATGATTGTCAGACAGCTGTCAAAGAAGTGTTCGCCTCTGAGGATCTCAGAGAAAAACTGGCAGAAAGACAAATGATTTTTTCTTCTGCCAATTCTATTAACTGGGGCAGGTTATTGCCGCAAATAGTTTATTACTACTGGGCTTACCTGCAAGCTGTCGAACAGGGGAAAATCAGCCCTGGGGCTGAGCTCAATATTGTAGTACCCACCGGTAATTTTGGCAATATCCTGGCAGCTTATTATGCCCGGAAAATGGGTCTGCCCATCAGGCAATTGATTTGTGCCTCCAACAAGAATAATGTCCTGACGGATTTCTTCAAGACGGGGATATATCAAAGCAGACGCCCCTTTTATCTGACAACTTCTCCTTCTATGGATATTCTGATCTCCAGCAACTTTGAACGCTTTCTTTATGAAACAAGCGGCCGCGACTATGACAAGATCAAGCAGTGGTTCCGGGAACTGAGCGAATCCGGCAGTTTCCGGGTTGACGAAAAGACTCTGCAGTGCAGCCAAACTGAGATTTTTGCCGGCTGGGCGGATGAAGAAGAGGTTTTGACAACAATCCGCAAAGGGTACGAACATTTTGGCTATGTTTTTGACCCCCATACGGCAGTTGCTATGAAAGTTTACGAGGATTATATCCAGGCCAGCGGGGATGACACCTACAGTGTCATCGCATCGACAGCCAGCCCGTTCAAATTCGCTGCTGATGTGCTCAGAGCCATCTCCGAACAAATAAAAGTTGCTGATGAATGGGAGGCTTTGGCAAGCCTGAGTACCCTTACTGGCTGGGAAATCCCAAAAGGATTAAGAGATTTGCAGAATAAACCGGAGAAAACGGTTTTAAGGTGTCAGCCAGAGGAAATTAAAAACATAATCGAGCAGATATTCAATATATCAGAAATTTGAACTGCCCGGCTTGAAATAATGGAAATAATCAGGTAAAATTGAGCAGGAAGGTTGGGGAACCTTCTTGGGAGATAGGTGGACGAGGTGGCAGAAACAGGCAGTGGAACGTACGCTGCCTGTTTCACTGTTGAGATTAATACCGCTTCCAGGGTGTTTAGGGAGATTAGTGTTGCTTTCTCTTAATCTGACAAAACCGTTTAACCGTAAATATGACAGCTTAAAGGCTATAATGAGCATTTGAACGGAATTTTATTATATTCTTTAACTATTTAATTATAATATTACTGTAGCATATTACTGTAACATGGTTTTACTGTGTGAAACTAATAATGTTAACATGGGTTTAATGTTGTAAACTTGAAGAAAGCTCTGTTTCAATACTTATGCTTGGTGAGCAATGTCACATAAAGGGAGGTGCATTTAAGCGGTTCTAGAGGCCGTTTTTTTAGGGCCATTTATCAGGTGATGATAATTAAAATGTAATAAATTTTAAGGTATTATAGCAGTACCTGAAGAAATATAAAATGTGGAGGGAAAAAAAGATATGGCAAACGAAGAAATTTATTATCCGTCAGCGGAATTTTCCGCAAAAGCCAGAATTAAAACTGTTGCCCAGTATGATGAAATGTACAAGAAGTCCATCGAACAACCCAATGAGTTTTGGGCAGAGATGGCTGAAGAGAACCTGACCTGGATTAAAAAATGGGATAAGGTAGAAGAATACAGCTTTAAAGACGATGTATTTGTCCGTTATTTTGCAGGCGGAAAACTGAATCTTTCAGCTAACTGTCTGGATCGTCATCTGAACGATGCTACCAGAAACAAGGCTGCTATCATCTGGCAAGGCGAGCCGATGGAAGAAAGCAAGACCTTTACCTATCAACAACTGCATCATCAAGTTTGTAAATTTGCCAATGTTCTGAAGAGCCTGGGCGTTAAGAAGGGTGACCGTGTAGCCCTTTACTTGCCCATGATCCCTGAAGTAGCCGTTGCCATGCTGGCCTGCGCTCGTATTGGCGCCATCCACTGCATTATTTTTGGTGGCTTCAGTGCTGAAGCTTTAAGAGACAGAATCAATGACGCCGGTTGTGAAGTTCTGGTTGCCAATAACTATGGCTACCGTTCCGGCAAATTACTTGCTGCCAAAGATATTGCTGATGCCGCTATGGTTCAATGTCCCTCAATCAAAAAGTGCATAGTTGTCGAGAGAGTTGTCAAGGAATGCGCTATGACTGAAGGCCGCGATGTGCTGTACAGTGAACTGATGGCTAAAGCTTCCAACAAATGCGAACCAGAAGTAATGGATGCCGAAGATCCGCTCTTCATCCTTTACACCAGCGGCAGTACCGGCAAACCTAAGGGTGTTATGCATACCACTGCTGGTTATTCCCTTTTTGCTGCAATGACCTGCAAATACTTCTTTGATATGAGAGATGAAGATGTTTACTGGTGTACAGCTGACGTAGGCTGGGTAACCGGACACAGCTATGTTGTATACGGACCTCTCTGCCTGGGTGCAACCTCTCTGATGTTTGAAGGCGTTCCCAATTATCCTGCCCCGGACAGATTCTGGGAAGTAGTCGAGAAATTCGGCGTAAATATATTCTATACAGCTCCTACCGCTATCCGGGCCATGATGAAAGACGGCGAGCAATGGCCGAATGGCCGTGACCTGAGCTCCCTACGCCTCTTGGCCTCTGTTGGCGAGCCTATCAATCCCGAAGCCTGGAGATGGTACAACAAAGAAATCGGTAAGGGTAACTGCCCGATCGTTGATACCTGGTGGCAAACCGAAACCGGCGGCCATCTGATCGCTACAATGCCTGGTGCTCATGGCGTAAAACCTGGTGCTGCTGGTAAACCTTTCTTCGGTGTTGTTCCTGTTTTGATGACCCCCGAAGGCAAAGAGCTGGAAGGACCTGGCGAAGGTCACCTTTGCATGAAGAAACCCTGGCCTGGCCTGATGCGTGGTGTGTATGGCGATCCTGGCAGATTCAAAGAAACCTACTTCGTACAACAACCTGGCTACTATTTCAGCGGCGACGGCGCCCGCAGAGACGAAGACGGCTACTATATGCTGACCGGCCGTGTGGATGACGTTATCAACGTTTCCGGACACCGNNGATAAGATTCAATGGGCTCCTGGCTTACCGAAGACCAGAAGCGGTAAAATCATGAGACGTATCCTGAGAAAAATTGCTGCCGGTGCTTTTGATGAGCTCGGTGATACCTCAACTTTGGCTGATCCGTCTGTAGTTGATTTCCTGGTAGAAACAAAACAATAGTAAATTGATTAACCGATGAACTGCTGGTGTTATGTTATTATACCTGGCAGTTACTGAAAGCAAAATTAACATTATTAGAACCTACCGTTTGGTTTGCAGAGGTTCGAGGTCAACATTTAATTGAGGTAATGCAGTCTATTTAATAAGCCCTTGGTCACGCAAATAAGCTAGACTGAGGGCTTATTCTTTGGACTGATGTTTAATATTATGCAGGATAATTTCATAAAAGGTATTGACAATAATTATAACGACTGGTATATTTAAAATAATAGGCGGTATGTTCGAAAAATATCTTTTATATAAAAATATCTTTGATTAACAGGATAATTTACTATATTCTGCTATACTGTCTGGTATAAATGTTTGCAGGCATACATAACGAGATATACTGAAATAATTATACTATTCATTTTTCCTTGCCTGAGTTGGCGGTTCCAAAGACGTTTTAAGCTTGATCGCGACAAGTTATAAACGTTTAGGTTTATATAAAACTATTTTAATTATTCAATTTTTAAAGAGTAAAAAAGGGAGGCTGAACAAATTATATGGCAGAGGTTATGGAGATTCGTGAAAGTTCAATTGCTGACCCCGGACCGTTAGGGTTAGCTGGTTTTGCACTGACTACTTTTATTCTTAGTCTATCAAACGCAGGGCTTGTTCCTGCAGCGCTCGGTTCTTTATTTATCACATGTGCCTTATTTTACGGCGGTGGCGCTCAAATTCTTGCTGGTATGTGGGAATTCAAAAAGAATAATACCTTTGGAGCAACTGCTTTTACCACTTATGGAGCGTTCTGGATCGCATTAGGCACTATGCTTATTTTAAAAAGCTTAAATGTTATCAGTTTTGTTGACAAAGCTACTGGTAAAGATTTAAGTGCAATGGCTGTAGGGTATTTCCTGGTAGCGTTTACTATCTTCACATTTTATATGTGGATTGGAACATTTAAGACCAATAATGCTTTACTGATAGTCTTTACTCTCTTATTAGTATGTTTTATCTTGTTGGATTTAGGACATTTTGGCATAATGTCTAATGTTGCAGGTGGTTACGTTGGATTAGCTACTGCATTTGTCGCATGGTATACTTCGGCAGCAGGTATTCTTAATCCCATGTTTGGCCGGATAGTATTACCGGTAGGTCCCCGTAAATAGTAACCTGTCTTATTCTAAGTTAATAAATTATTTCACAGAACTTTCTAATAACGTAGTTAACTTAATAATTAGGTTGAGTAATATTAAAACCCCGTTGCCGGGAATCTCTGGATACCTGGCAGCGGGGACTTTGTTATTTCGCTGCTGTTTATATTTTGCTTATTGGTATATTTTCCTTCTTCCATGTATAATAATTGATAATGATTATGGAGGAGGAGGGCCTTATGACGGAACAAAAATTAAAACAACGTTCAGAAATTCCTGAGATCTATAAATGGCGTCTGGAAGATATTATCAGCAGCAATGAGAAATGGGAGGAAGACTTTTCTCAGTTGGAAAAACTAATTTCTGAAGACAATAAGTTCAGCGGACATCTGGGTGACAATGCTGACACTCTAATAGCATGTTTTGAATGGATGGATGACTTACAGCAACAGATCGAGACCTTGTACTCTTATGCCCGGATGAGAAGGGATGAGGATAATCGTCTGACTATCTATCAGGCCATGAGCGACCGGGCAGAAATGTTATCTGTCCGTATTGCCAGTCTGCTCTCCTTTGTTGTACCGGAATTATTGGCTTTGCCGGAACAACAAATCGCCGAGTATATGGAAAATAGCAAGATGTCTGTTTATGCCCATGTGATGGACAATATTGTGCGCAAACGGAACCATGTTCTCAGTAAGGCAGAAGAAAAATTGTTGGCCGAAGCAGGAGAATTAGCGGCTGCACCTCAGACAATCTTTGTCATGGCAAATAATGCCGACCTTAAATTTCCCCTGATAATTGCTGAGAACTCTCAAAAAGTGGAGTTGACCAAGGGTAATTACATACAATTTCTGGAGAACCCGCAGCGGCGTATTCGCCGGGTGGCTTATGAGGCCTTGTATCAGACCTACCAGAAACAAAAGAATACCTGGGCGGCTACACTCAATGCCAGTGTAAAGGCAGACGTCTTTTATGCCAGAACCCGGCGCTATCCCTCGGCTGTCGAATCCTCACTGGATGATGATAAGGTACCATTGAGAGTTTACGATTCTTTGATTGCAACTGTACATGATTATTTACCGGAGATGCACAGGTATATCAGTTTGCGTAAAAGAATATTAGGTCTTGATGAACTGCAGATGTATGATATTTATGTTCCTTTAGTGGCGGAATCAAAAGTAGTCGTAGAATATGAAGAGGCTCAGAAAATGGTTAGCGAGGGACTCAAACCTCTGGGTAAGGAATATGAAGAAATACTGAAAACGGCTTTTGAGTCCGGATGGATCGATGTCTGCGAGAATGAAGGAAAAACAAGCGGTGCTTATTCCTGGGGAACATACAAGGCCCATCCCTTTGTTCTGCTGAATCATCAGGATAACCTGAATTCCGCCTTTACCATTGCTCATGAAATGGGCCATGCCATGCACAGTTATTTTTCTAATCGTACTCAGCCCCATATTTATTCCAGATATACTATTTTTGTAGCCGAAGTAGCCTCAACCCTCAATGAATCCTTAGTCATGGAACATTTACTGAAAACTACCAGTGATCCCAAATTATTAGCCTATTTACTGAACCATTATCTGGAACAGTTCCGAGGAACAATTTTCAGGCAAACCATGTTTGCTGAATTTGAAAAAGAAATCCATGCTTTTGTGGAAAAAGGCGGATCTCTGACTGCGGATTATCTTTCCCAATATTACCTGGATCTGAACGCCCGCTATTATGGCCAGGATGTGCGGCTCGATCAGGAGATAGCCTTGGAATGGGCCAGAATTCCCCATTTCTATAATGCCTTTTATGTTTATAAATATGCTACCGGCTTTTCAGCAGCTATAGCTTTGGCCAAGGGAATCCTGGAGGAGGGAGCGCCGGCTGTAAAACGCTATCTGGAGTTTTTAGCCAGCGGCGGTTCGGATTATCCTATTGCCCAATTGAGAAGAGCCGGAGTGGATATGGAAACTCCCCAGCCTGTTCAGGAAGCCTTGCAAGTATTCAGCAACCTGATAACCCGTTTGGAGCAACTTCTCTAAGGGGCAGTTATCCCAATTAATTTTTGAAAACCGGGATCCTGGCGTACCGGAATAAAATCATGTTCTTCGCAGGCGACTTCCTTGACTACAGGATCAAGAGCTATAGCCTGTTCCAAATACTCTATAACCTTGACGGCGTTGCCTGCTCGCCCGTAAATACTGGCTATGCCGTAATAACTCCAGACATCTTTGTTATCCAGACGAAGGGCTTCCTGATAAGCAGCTATTGCGGGATCCCAGCGTCCGGCCAATTCATTGGCTAAGCCGAGATTGAAGTGGCCATAGACAAAATCCGGTTTCAGGTCCAGGGCCTGGTTTATTAAGGCGATTCCTTCATCATATCTTCCCTGAAAAGCATAAGTTGCTCCTTTGGCGTTTAAGGCCTGATAACAAAGTTTGTCCAGAGCCAGGGCTTTGTTGAAAAAGGGCAGGGCTTCAGCAAGTTTGTGCTCATAATATAATTTTAGTCCCTGCTCATAGAGGGCCAGGGCTTCCTGATTAGCTGCCGGAGGCAGTTTTTCAGCAGGAGAAAAACTGGAGGAGGTTTCCGTTGGCAAAGAATCAGAGGGATTTTCTGCAGACTGGGATAGCGATTCGGCAGGCTGCTGTTTGCCGGAAAAAGAAAATATTCCCGGATTGATCAAATAACTAACTGTCAGGCTTAAGACTACAGCCAAGAGTAAGATAATGGTTACCTTGCTGCGAACATAATTATTACGCTTCAAATTAATCACTCTCCCGGGTATTTGGTGAACTTTGGCGTTCTTATTTCAAATAATGCCAATTTTAGGTTAAAATAAAATAAGTAATCTAAAATAATCATCAGTTCAGCTGATAAGATGCGGCGCTGCTTGGATAAATATGATTCTGCAATAAAATTATAACATGTAGTACTATGTCTGACTGAAAATATTTTATTTGGGCATTTTTCTGACTGATAATTCCGGTGTATTATTGTTTGCAAGGAGGTGTGCCGGCTTAAGCCGGGCTGAAATGGTATCAACGATTCGTGATTTAGCACTGTCTCCTCAGGGGCAGCGTAAAATTGACTGGGTTCAGGCCCATATGCCTGTACTTAATATTATACGGCAGGAATTTGAACAGGACCTGCCTTTTAAAAATAAAAAGGTTGTTATTTGCTTGCATCTGGAAGCCAAGACAGCTTATCTGGCCAAAGTAATCCAGGCTGGCGGCGCTGAGGTAGCGGTTGTTGCCAGCAATCCTCTTTCAACTCAGGATGACGTTGTCGCTGCCCTGGTTCAGGGAGGAATTCGGGCTCACGCCTGGTATGGAGCAAGTGCTGCGGAATATCACACTCATCAGAACCTGGCTCTTGATTTTAAACCAGACTATATTGTCGATGATGGCGGAGATCTGGTCTCTCTGCTGCATAAGGAGAGACGGGAATTGCTCCCGCAAGTTAAAGGCGGAGCTGAAGAAACCACTACAGGTATTTTGCGCCTGCGGTCGATGGAACAGAACGGGGAGCTCTCTTTTCCCATGGTCGCAGTCAATGATGCCGAGTGTAAATATCTCTTTGATAACCGATATGGTACCGGCCAGTCCGTCTGGGATGGTATTATGCGCACCACCAATCTGGTTGTTGCCGGCAAAACGGCAGTTGTCGCCGGATACGGTTGGTGTGGAAAAGGTGTAGCTATGAGAGCCAAAGGGCTTGGAGCGCGGGTCGCTGTCTGTGAGGTCGATCCCATCAAAGCTAACGAAGCCTGGATGGATGGTTTTCTGGTTATGCCCATGTCGGAGGCTTCCCGAGTAGGCGATATCTTTATAACTGTGACAGGTAATAAAGATATTATCACCAGGGAACACTTTTTGCTTATGAAAGCGGGAGCGATTTTGTGTAATGCCGGTCACTTCGATGTGGAAATAAACAGGCTGGATTTGGCAGCCCTGGCCGAAAGCCGGCGCTCTGTCCGGCCTAATATTGAAGAGTTTGTTCTGCCCGGGGCTAAAAGAATTTATCTTTTGGCCGAAGGCAGGCTGGTTAATCTGGCGGCAGGAGATGGTCATCCTGCCGAAGTTATGGATATGACTTTTGCCTTGCAGGCTCTGTCCCTGCGCTATTTAGCAGAAAATGCCGGAAAACTCCGGCCCTCTGTTTTCAGCGTACCCGCGGAGATAGACAAACGGGTGGCTTTCTTGAGATTGAAGTCCCTGAATCTCAGTATTGATACCCTGAGTCCGGAACAGGAGCAATACCTGGCCTCCTGGAACCACTGATTGATCCACATCGATATCATTTTCTGAAATTTACACTCTGGAATCACTGCGAAAATCTGCAGCATAAATGCTGGGCTGGGAGATGTTAAAGATGTTTAATAGCAATGATCTGGGTTATGTTCGTGTGGGAGTGGGAATACCTCATTTAAAAGTTGCTGATCCTGCCTATAATATCGGGCAGATAGCAGAGATCGCTGAAAGATTTTCCTCAGAACGAGCCGGCGTCCAGATTGCTCTTTTTCCGGAACTGTGCCTTACCGGTTATTCTTGCGGAGATCTGTTTAATCAGAGACAACTGATAGCCGGTGCTGAACAGGAACTTGGTAAATTTATCAGCAATACTGATTACAATATGGTAATTATCCTGGGTATGCCTGTGTCGACTGATAACCAGCTTTTTAATTGTGCAGTTGTTCTTTATCGCGGAAAAATTCTGGGGGCAGTACCCAAAACCTATATCCCCAGCTATAATGAATTTTACGAGAAACGCTGGTTTGCTTCTGCTGCTTCCCGTATCAGCAGAGAGATCAAACTCTGCGGCCAGACCGTACCTTTCCATGAAAATCTCATTTTTCGGGATCTGTGCTCTGAACTGCGCATTGGCCTGGAAATTTGCGAAGATTTATGGGTGCCGGTGCCGCCCAGTTCCTATCATGCTATTTACGGTGCTAATTTACTTTTTAATTTATCGGCCAGCAATGATACTGTGGGCAAAAGTGATTACCGAAGGAGTCTGGTTTCCCAGCAGTCAGCCCGAACAATAGCCGGTTATGTCTATGCCTCAGCAGGTTCGGACGAATCGACAACCGATGTTGTTTTCAGCGGCCATGCTATTATAGCTGAAAATGGCATTGTCTTGCATGAACAAAAAATGGATCGTGATCCTCTGGTCCTAATCAGGGATATTGATATTCAAAAACTGCAGCTGGACCGCAGCAAGATGAATAGTTTTATGCAAGTAATTGAACCTAAAGATTATATATTCGTGGATTTTGATTTATTTCCCTTCAATACCTCCCTGAGTTTAAGAAGAGATATTGATGCTCATCCTTTTGTCCCCAGTGCCAAAGGGGATATTGATGCCCGCTGTAAGGAAATATTTTCGATCCAATCCACCGGGCTGGCCCAGCGGCTGCTAAAAACCGCAATCAAAAAAGTTGTTTTAGGTATTTCCGGCGGTTTGGATTCTACCTTGGCCTTGCTGGTATGTTTTGCAGCCTATAAAAAGCTTAATTTTCCGACCGCAAACATTATCGGTGTAACTATGCCGGGATTCGGAACAACCAGCCGGACTTATGAAAATGCCCTCAAATTAATGAAAGAATTAGGTGTTGACATCCGTGAAATAGATATTAGGGAATCCTGTTTGCAGCATTACAAGGACATGGGATACGATATCTCTGTCCAGGATGTAACCTTCGAAAATGTTCAGGCCCGGGAACGCACCCAGATTTTAATGGATATTGCCAACAAAGAAGGCGGCATTGTAGTGGGGACAGGGGACCTGTCGGAACTTGCTCTGGGATGGTGTACCTATAATGGAGATCATATGAGCATGTATGGCGTGAATTCCAGTGTTCCCAAGACTCTGGTTCGTCATTTGGTAGAATGGTATTGCACCAAGAATGAAAATCAGGAAATTATCAGCGCTTTGCTCGATATTCTGGCTACACCGGTCAGCCCGGAACTGCTTCCTCCTGATTCTTCCAATGAAATCAGCCAAAAAACGGAGAAACTGATCGGACCTTATGAACTTCATGATTTCTTCCTCTATAACATGATCAGACAAGGTTTTGCTCCTGCTAAAATATTTTGTTTAGCAACTATAGCCTTTAGGGATAAATTCTCCCCAGAAGAAATTATTAAATGGCTCAAGGTATTTTATCAAAGGTTCTTTAGCCAACAGTTTAAACGTTCCTGTATGCCTGATGGCCCCAAAGTTGGTTCAGTGGCACTTTCTCCGCGCGGTGATTGGAGAATGCCCAGTGATGCCAGTTACAATCTTTGGTTAAATGAAATAGAAAACTTAAAGCCGGAAAAGTTAAAATCACCTTAAATATTGAAACAAATCCGCACTTAAGTTATCATATTAATTGTTATCTTAAACTTCTCAGCTTTTGTCAGAATTGCGGCAGAACAAAGAAAAAAGCTAAAATTTCAGATTGCCACCCGATTGGACCAGCGATTTCTCATTAAGGGGATGATTGAATATGAGTAAGATAATTGGCAACTCTTTGACACAAGAGCTCATTGGTTTGTTTAATCAGAAATTGACAACAGTCGTAATGGCTACAATTACGCCTGAAGGATATCCGCATTCTATGCCTGTGCATTTAATGGCTGCTTCAGATAATAAAACTATTTACATGGCTTTGGTAAAAGCGCATCAGACAGTTGCCAATATCAGAGCCAACGGCAAAGTGGCTATCTCGGTCCTGGAAGGTCCGGACATTTCGCTGACTATTCTGGGCACGGCCAAGGTTGTCAAAGAAACCATGGCAGGCAGCAGTGTAATGTGTATGATTGAATTCCAGGTTACAGAGATCAAGAGCGATACAACTCCGACCCTTATAGTAACTGAAGGGGTACGCTATAAACACAGAACGGAAAAAACCGCAGAATTCTTTAAAGCTATGTTCAATGAATTAAATCAGGGAATATCCTGATTCTGCCGAATAATGACATCTGGAAGCAGAAGAAACTGTCAGATTACTGCAAATAATTATTATTTTAGCAAAGTATAGCCAAGGCAAAAGGAGATATATCATGACTATGAAATTTATTCAAAAAATACCTGCTGTAGATGAAATTGTTAAAGAAATTCCTTTACCAGGACACATTAAAGTAATAAAAAAAGCCCGGGACAAAGAAATAAGAGATATTTTTGAGAATAAGGATAAGCGGTTTATCCTGATAATCGGTCCCTGCTCTGCTGATAATGAAGATTCTGTTTGCGAGTACGTAGGTAAGCTGGCAGAAGTTCAGGAAAAAGTTAAAGACAAAATTTTAATTATTCCCAGAATTTATACCAACAAACCGCGCACAACTGGGAAAGGCTATAAAGGTATGGTGCACCAACCGGA
Organism: Peptococcaceae bacterium UBA2264; assembly: GCA_002347475.1. Lineage (GTDB taxonomy): Bacteria > Bacillota > Desulfitobacteriia > Desulfitobacteriales > Desulfitobacteriaceae > UBA2264. The sequence continues at coordinate 25,939 of DDXI01000118.1, read as the reverse complement.
TCCAACCAAAAAACCGGATTTATTTGAGGGTGTAAAAGCTATCAGAAGGATGCATATCAGAGCTTTAAGCGAATTTTATATGCCGGCCGCCGATGAGATGCTCTATTCGGATAACTACACTTATCTGGCCGATATCCTGGGATATATTGCTGTAGGGGCGCGTTCAGTAGAAAACCAGCTGCACAGACTGACTGCAAGCGGAATAGACATACCTGTAGGTATGAAAAATCCTACCGGCGGGGATATTTCTGTAATGTTTAATTCTATCAGAGCTGCCCAGACCGGTCATATGTTTATCTACAACAAATGGGAAGTGCAAACCAGCGGTAATCCGCTCACGCATGCTATTCTAAGAGGTGCTGTTGATTCTTATGGCAGAAATATTCCTAATTATCATTACGAAGACTTGATCAATGTGGCTAAAGAATATGAAGAACAAGAACTGGCAAATGCCGCCATCATTGTGGATACCAACCATGCCAATTCTATGAAAATATATTCTGAGCAGCCGAGGATAGCCAGAGAAGTTTTGATGAGCAGGGAATACGATACCTTACTCCACAAAATGATTAAAGGCCTTATGGTGGAAAGCTATCTTGTAGAAGGCCATCAGGATATCGGAGAAAATATCTACGGAAAATCAATTACCGATGCTTGTCTGGGCTGGGAGAGTACGGAGAGACTTATTTTTAAAGTTGCTGAAAGTGTTTAATAGATGATACTGAAGGGGATGTACAGAAAAATGGGCTAGAGATAGTTCAGAGTGACATCTCCTTCTTTATTAAGGATAATCTTCTTGTGCCTTACTTGATGCATATGGTGCCTCAGCCACCTGTTCGCCGAAGTGAGCGAGATATTTAGCCTCATACATTCCTTAAATATGAAGTGATGACCATGGGATAACGCTCTGTCAGAAGCAGCCCTGATGGATCAAAAGCGACTTTGTTAGAAACGGACATTTTCAGACATTATAATATCCGACAAAGGAAATGGATGAATAGGTTAATCAGTTTAATTAAAGAAAATATATTCTAAATTAGGCTAACAAAGCCAGCGGCATACAAACTCGAGGACTTTGAGAAAATCGTCTGGTTTTACGTTGACAATCCATTTTGTACAGAGGAAAGGGAGGGTGCTGAAATGACTGACAGTTTTCTGAAAAAAGTTGCGGACAAAGTTTATCAGTTGGGAGATCCTTATTACCAGACTTATCTGGTGCGCGGAGAAAAGTGCGCCTTGGTAGAAACGGGACTGAGTTATACTGTGCCTAAAGTTGTGACCAGACTGGCTGAGTTAGGAATTTCCCCAGAGGAAGTTCGGTATCTGGTCATAACTCATGCTCATTTTGATCATGTTTGCGGAGCTCCCGGTCTGCAAAAGGCTTTTCCTGAAGCACAGACCTTAGCTTCGGCTATAGCTGCCCGGGTAGTAAATAAAGAAAATGTTGTGGCCAATCACTTTAAGGAAGACAGAGAAACTGTTAATAACCTGATCGCCAGAGGCTTGCTTCCGGATTACGACACTTCCTTTCAGCCGCCAGCCACTGTCAGAGTGGACAGGATTATGAACGAGGGTGATGTAATTGATCTTGGGGATGATTGCACCCTGGCTTTTTATATGACACCGGGACACAGTCCCTGCAGTATGTCTATTTATCTGGCAGAGGAGGAAGTACTTTTTCCTTCGGATTGTCTGGGCTATCCCTTTAGTAACATGGATATTTTTACTATGTATCTTTCCAGTTACAGAGATTATCTGGATAGTATCCGTAAGGTGTCTGGTCTGGATACCTCGGTATTGGCTTTGCCCCATGCTCCAGCCATTCTGGAAAAGGGGAAAGTGCGGGATTTTATGCGTCATTCCCTGGAAATGGCCCAAGAAGTACACAATCATATTATCCGGTCTTTCCGTAATGGCCGCAGCTTTGAAGATCTCAGCCTGGAACTATTCAAACGCTATTATAAGGAGAACTGGGCTGTGCAGTCCGAGGAGAATATGAGAATCTGTACCGATCTTGTGGTAAGAAGAAGTCTGGAAGCCGAAAATATCACCTTTTCCAAGTAAATAATGATATCCGGTCTATTCTTGATATGCAGGAATAGCAGTAAATGGATAGAAGAATATAAATAGAAACGCAGGTTGCTTAAGCACCAGCAGAAAATGAAATTAGTTTAGGTATTTTTGCTGCGCAGTGCAGTAAGCAACCGTATTGTGATGGTTAAAGTATATTGGTATCTTCCAAAGTGGTTATTTTCAGGATAGGGGGTGAACTCTTGGTCAATAATACAACAGCCAAAAGAATTTTTGTGGACCAAAGCAAATGCCTGGGCTGCAAGACCTGTGAGTTAAGATGCGCAGTAGAGCGTAATTCCGTCAGCAAGGTTTTGACTGAGGCGGTACATGAAGAGATCCTGCCCCGTCCCCGGGTTTATGTGGAATGGGATGGGACAGAGCCTTTGGCTATTCAGTGCCTGCATTGTGAGGAGGCTCCTTGTTTGGAAATATGCTCGACCGGCGCTATGCAGAGAGACAGCGAAACGGGAGTTGTATTCGTAGATGTAAATAAGTGTATAGCTTGCTGGATGTGTGTAATGGTCTGTCCCTACGGAATTATTGCCCCAGCAGCGGAGAAGCATGCCGCCGATAAATGTGATCAATGTTTTCAAATGCCCGAACCGATTTGTGTGGCGGCTTGTCCAACCGGAGCCTTGCAGGAGCTTACACCTCCTGAATTTGCCTTGAAACTTAAGGAACGCCGGGAAAAAGGATTAGCCAGGGTACAGGAGAGTTTAGCTCAGGAGGGATTAAAAGGAGGAGAAAGTTGATGCGCAAGGTACGTCGGAAAACAACGGAACCGTCTGCCCGGACCTATTTACTTCAGGCTCAGAAAGAAGGTCTGGAGTTATCCTGGAATCACTGGGAAACTATGCTGCCTCAAGATGGATTTGGCCTTCTGGGCCTGACTTGTCAGGAATGCCTGCAAGGACCTTGCCGTATAAATCCTTTTCGGCCGGAAGAGACAGCAGCCATTTGCGGTTATACGAGGGATGATTTGGTATTTAACGGCTTGCTGCGCCGGGTTTCGCAAACAAGCCAGCTGGCAGAAATTGCTCAGTTATTACTGGAAAACTGTCTGCAGTATATATCCGGTGGGAAAGCTGATGGCAAAATCCTGCAGGATAAGGCTGACTACTGGCAGGTAGAAGGCGGAGCCCAAAGCCTCACAGGCTGGATGAGCAAGGCCTGGGAATTGACTGCTCCCTTGGCGGAGCCTGGACAGAAAAGCGGTAAGGACCGTTTGGAGATACTTTTAAACACTGCTGCCCACTCTCTCACCCTGCTCAAGTTCAATTCCGACCTTTTGGAAATACTGCAGGGAACACCAGGGCTAGGCAAACGCCGGATTGGCTTAGGAAATCTGGCTGGCAATAGTGTAAATATTTGTTTGGACGGGGTCTCACCTGTCCTTTGGAGTATGGCTACCGAGCTTGCCGGAGAAATGGAGCAGGAGGCTGTGTCTGCCGGCCTGAGTGACGGTTACAATTTATTACTGGTTGGGGATTTTTCTCTTTACCAGGATTTCAATATTGTCTGCAATCAGGGAGCAGTGGAGTTTGCTTTGCTGAGCGGCCTAGTTGATCTTTTCCTGGTTGGCTGGGGAAGTATCAGCAGGGGACGCAATCTGGCTGGGAGCCTGCAGACAGTCTGGGCCGAATGTCCCGCCCGCCTCAGCAAGGAAGAGTTGAGAGAACTATTCCGCCAGGCAGCCAAGACTGCACGGCAGAGGAAGAACAAGGGGCTGGTGACAGATAATTATGGACAAATTGTGAATATTGGTTATTCTTTTACATCCGGACTCCTTCAGGCAGCCGCCGATGAGGGAACTGTTAAAGGACTTTGTATTATTGCCGGTGGATCGAACATAAAAGTAACTGCCGATGAGATGGCTGTCAAACTTCTGAAAACCCTGGCTGCCCAAAATATCCTCTGCCTCTCCTATGGTAATGCTGCTGTTACTCTGGGGCACTACGGTTGTCTGGCGAGTGCCGAGCCCAAGGGGGGTTCTCTGGAACTCTCTGAAATTATATCTTTGGATTATGCTGCAAATCCGGTAGCTTATTGTCTCGGAGGGGAAACAGCAGCAGCAACGACAGTGGAACTGGTAAAAGACAGTGCCTTAAAAGTGCTGGCCGTTTTTCCGGAAATGACAAGCAATGCCGATCTGCAGGCGGCATTGGCCTTCGCTCAGACCGGGGCTAAGGTCTTGACAGGTGTCAAAGTCCCGGTTGACGGCAGTGAGCTGATCTGCTGCGAACTGGGCCAGGTACTGGAATATTATGCTCCTGAAGAAATTGCGGAAAAAGCGCTGCAGTACTTTACAGACGAGAGTTGAATTGAAAGTCAGCTGCCTGATACTGATAAGAGCAGCAGTTTGAGCTTTAGCAGAGAGGAGAATTCCTTTGCAAATAGATGCCGTTAAATGTATAGGATGTGGCCAATGTCGTCCTTATTGCACTATGGACGCCATTGACTTTACCAGAAGCGTCAAGGGCAACAAGGTACATTGCACTGTTGATGAAGAGGAATGTGTCGATTGCGGGATTTGTTACCGGAGCGGGGTATGTCCGACTGATGCCTTATTTCAGCCGCTGCATGACTGGCCGCGTTCTGTGCGGGGAACTTTCAGCAACCCGTTAGCAGAGCATAAGGAGACCAGGGTGCCTGGCCGGGGAACAGAAGAAATGAAAACAAATGACATCACCGGACGTTATAAACAGGGCTATGCCGGGATGGCCGCTGAAATGGGGCGCCCGGGAACCGGAGCCCGAATGAGGGATGCGGAAAAGGTCTTCAAGGCTCTGGCTCAGTTAGGCGTCGAGTTTGAAACCAACAACCCTCTGACCGGTTTGCTGCTTAATAAGCAGACCGGGGAAATGAATCCTGAAGTTCTGAACGAAAAGGTTCTTTCTGCCATTATTGAGATGCTCATTCCCTTAGATAAGGTAAATGCCGTCCTGGAGACCCTGGATAAGGTGGCCACTGAGATTGATACTGTCTTTTCGGTGGATTTGGTATCCAAAGTGGCATTAGATGACACTGTGCCGACAGCAGAGATAATGAAAAAAAACGGAAAATGGTTTTCTTATAACGGCAAGACAAATGTTGGCCTGGGCCATCTCCGGGTAAAAGGAGGGATTGCCCAATGACTCATACACTGCATCGCCGAGGGACTCCGGAAAACCTGGAGCAGGATTATGTGATCTTCTCCATGACGGCCAAAGGCTTTAACGAGAGAGGTTCCCGGGGAGCCTTAGAGGAATTTCTGCGTATTCTCGCCAAATATAATGTGGCCAATGTCGGGGATATGAAGACCGGGAACAGGTTTATCGTCGATAAAGAAATAATATTTCAAAATATTCAGGATACTTCCATAGTTCACGCCGTTTTTACCGATCGCAATCAAGTCACTCAGGCTCTCCGGGAACTGAAAGAAGCTGATCTGGGGGTTTCGGTTACAGTTTCCGGAATTGTGGAGCATGTTCATGAAGCCTGCCGGGAGGCTGGCCTGGACAGACATACGGTAGAGTATTCCGTAGGGATCCGCGGCAACTTAGCCCGGCTTCCGGAAGATGAGATTTTAGAGGTAACCACAATGTGCGGGCATGGGATGGTCTCGCAGCATCTCGTCCGGCAGATGATCATCGACATCAAAAAAGGACGGCGGGATGAGCGGGAAGCAGCCGAGCTATTGGCAACGCCCTGTGTTTGCGGAGTATTTAACCCTGTCCGGGCGCAGCGTCTGCTGCGGGAACTGGCCGAAATCTGGTGTCTGGATGAAGTCTGAGAAGGAGGGGAGGCAGCTTGCGTTACGTAATAGTGGGCAACGGTCCGGCCGGGATCAGCGCCATTGAAGGAATACGGGAATATGACTCTCAGGGTGAAATAATTCTCATAGCTTCGGAAGGAAAACTCCCCTACAACCGCATTCTGGTACCAGAATACATGGTAGGAGAGGCAGAAGAATGTGAACTTTATATCCGGGAGGAAAAATTCTACCAGGAAAATGCCGTGGAGGTTATTGCCGGGGAGAGGGCAGTGGCGATTAATGTCGGGGAACAAAGCCTTACCCTGGAAAATAAGGCCGGAGGGAAACGGGAATGTAAGTATGATCGTCTTCTGCTGGCAATGGGTTCGCAAAATATAATGCCCTCCTGGGTTGATTGTAATATCCAGGGGGTGTATTCCCTGTGGAACAAGGCGGACAGCTTAAACATTGCCGAATATTTGAAACATCCGGGGATTAAGCGAGCTGTGATCATTGGAGCCGGTCTGGTAGGCTTGCAGGCTGCCCGGGCTCTGAAAGTTTATGGCTTGGAAGTAACTCTGCTGGAAAAAAGTTCCCGGCTCATGCCGGTACAGCTTGATGCTACGGCCTCAGCCCTCCTGTGCCAGGCTGCCGGGAATCTGGGAATTACAGTATGTCTAGAGACAGAGGTAATAGCTCTGAAAGAAACTGAGCAAAAAATTAAAGCAGTCGAGACCAGAGAAGCGACTATTGCGGCTGATCTTGTCCTGATTGCTGTGGGCGTGAAACCCAATATTGAGTGGGTAAATCCTCTTATAGCCCGAAAACAGGGCATTTTGGTCAATGAAGATTTGCAGACCAACATTCCGGGTATTTATGCTGCCGGGGATATTGCCCAAGCCTATGATGCCTTGAGTGGGGGGCCGGCAGTGAGAGCTATCTGGCTGAACGCTGTCCGCCAGGGGAAAATAGCAGGCAGGAATATGGCCGGAGCCCGGGAAAAATACAGCGGCATAGCCAGCATGAATTCCATTGAATTATTTGGTGTTTCCCTGGCAGCCTTAGGCCAGACGGTCATCAGACCGGAAGAGCAGGAAGGGGTTTACAGGGAACAAATCCTGAGTTATCCTTCTTCTGGAAGTTACCACAAATTAGTATTCACAGGTCAAAATCTGGTGGGCTTGCTCTTTGTCGGAGATATCAGACAGGCAGGTGTACTTTATCACAAATTGGGCGGCCCGCTGACAGAGGGTTATCTGGGCAAGTACAGCTCTCTGCCGGGAGAAGAATTATTATCGTGATTTATGTTTTTGGCCATAATTATCCCTACACTGATCTTGACTCAGTGGTGTCTGCGGCGGCCTTTGCATACCTGCTGAGAGCGACCGGCCGGCCGGCCCAGGCGGTGCTGCTTAATCCCGCTGGTTTAAAAAGTGATGTTACGGAGGTATTGGGAAAATTAGAGGGATTTGTTTTGCCTCCCTTAGTAACAAAATGTGAACTAATAGCCGGGGAACTTGCTCTGGTGGATCACAATGATCCCTTGCAGTCCTACGGCTTTTGGGGAATCAGCAAAATACCCTTGTATTGTATAGACCACCGGACTGACAGCGGACTGGTTGCAGCGGAAAAACAGATTGAAATAGTCGGGGCGACAAGTACTTTGGTAGCAGAACGAATCGAAAAGGCAGGCATTAAGCTGACCCCAATGTTGGCCAAAGCCCTTGTTTATGCCATCAGCAGTGATACCCGGGGTCTGAAAATCAAAACCGACCAACGTGATTTGGCTGTTATTGATTACTTATATTCGACTTTTGTAATTGACGTGCCTTTGGAAATAGTCCAAAAGCAGACAGTCACTGCTCAGGATGTTACCCGCATGTCTCTCGAAGAAATATTAGGCAGCAATCTGAAGGAATATCGGGAAGGGCGGATCGGAGTGGCGATGCTGGATGTCGCTAGTGAGGACTATGCCTGGCGTCTCCATAAAATTTTGAAAAGAGCCAGAGATAGCAGCTGCTATGATTTATTTGTGTTGATGATTAATTGTCTGCATAGGGACACGACAACTGTCTATTATTTTGACAATTATTTTGGGTCTTTCCCGGAACAGGCTAATTATGATCATCTGATATCGCGCAGTCAGGACTTAATACCTGCTATCTTAAGTAAAATAGGTAATATTTAAACTCGTAAAGAGGATCAGGGATTGTGGGTAAGCTGTTAAGAGATGATCTTTGATCAAAACTATGACAGCCTGCGGAGAAGAAAGGAAGGGTTTAAATGGCCATAGTTGCTGTTAGTATTGTTCCGTTGGGTAAGGGAGCCAGTGTCAGTGATTACGTTGTTGCAGCCGAAAAGATCCTGGCGACCCAACCTCACCTCAAATGGCAGATCGGTTCCATGTCAACAACTATTGAAGGAGATCTGGACGAAGTTTTAGGTATTATCCGGCAGATGCAGGAGGTTGTATTTTCAGCTGGGGTGCCCAGGATAGTCACTACCATTCAGATAGATGACCGCCGGGATAAAGAAATTACAATGAGTGGAAAAATAAGGACGGTAGAAGAAAAAATGGTAATACAAGACTGACTTTGGTATTAGAACAATAATCTGCTATAAAATTAGATCTTAACCTGGAAACGATAAGGTGAAAAAACTGTTCTGAACAAACCATAAGGTAACAAATAATCCTAAAAAACAAAATAAGCAGAGATTCCGGATAAGGAAATCTCTGCTTATTTTGTTATCAGGCGAGTACTAGCGTTTAGATTCTATTTCAAGTTTCTGCAATGTAGTGTATAAACTGGTTCTGCTCATATTAAGCATCTTGGCGGCCTTGCTCTTGTTGCCGCCGGCTTTATTCAGAGTATTGATTATAACTTCCCGGCGCGTACTTTTGACAATATCGCGATAGGTTTTATCTGTCTCGTCCTTTGACAGCTGTTTTATCGCTTGCGATATTGCTTCAGGTACCGATTCAGATATCACTTCAGGTTCTGTTTCAGAAGTATATAAATTTGAAGGCAGGTGGACGGGTAGAATTTCGCCTTTGACAGCATAATTGGCTGCTCTTTCAATTACATTGCGAAGTTCGCGAATATTTCCCGGCCAGGAATAATTCATAAAAATATCCATAACTTCCGGTGAAATCCTGGTGATTTCCGTTTTTAAGATTTGATTTAGTTTTTCAATAAAACCAATAGCTAATAATTCGATATCATCTTTACGTTCCCGCAGCGGCGGCAAGTGCAAATTGATTACATTTAAACGATAATATAGGTCTTCCCGGAATATGCCGGCAGCTATGGCCTTAGGCAAATCCATATTGGTTGCGGTGATGATCCGCACATCAACACTGACTGTTTTAATTCCTCCCACCCGTTCGAATTCCCTTTCCTGAATCACGCGCAAGAGTTTAGCCTGCAGTCGGCAGGACATGTCTCCGATTTCGTCCAGAAAAAGGGTTCCCTTATCGGCCAATTCAAAACGTCCCGGCTTGCCATGACGGTTAGCTCCCGAAAAAGCTCCGGGAGCATAACCAAATATTTCTGATTCCAATAAGTTATCCGGTATGGCTGCACAGTTTATTTTAATGAGGGGACTATTGCAGCGTTCGCTTTCCTGATGAATGGCCTGGGCCACTAATTCTTTGCCGGTTCCGCTTTCTCCGGTAATTAAGATATTGGAATTAGTTCGGGATACTTTATGAATCTCTTCCAAAAGATGAATCATGGAGGGGCTTGTGCCGATAATCATATCGCTTTCCAACTGTTTGATTTTGGAATCCTGCAGCTCTTTTTTATAATAGGCTACTTTATTTTGCAGAGTATTAAGTTTTCTGACAAGCTCCTGTATTTCGGGCAGCTGAGGAAAAACTACTTTACCAACAGCGCCTGCGGACACCCCGTTTTTTATGATCGGCAGTCTGGAAACAAGGTATTGTTTATCAGCAATTAATTGTACTTCACTGTATTCCGGTACCCCGGTTTTAGATACTTCATGCAGCCGGCTGTTAGGCATAAGTTCCTGGATATGTTTGTCAAGAGCTTCTTCCGGTTTGATCTTTAAAAAATCAGCCAGAACCTGATTGATCAAAGTTATGCGTCCCTGTTCATTGACAACAACAATACCATCATAAATTATGTTTATTTTGTCGGTATTCAATCCCAATAATTCTTCCGTATTATTACCGGCACAGGGGACGCCTTCTTTTTCTGTAAAAGCCAGCATTCCGTTTTGCAGGACATCATTAAGGGCTGTGAGCTGGGCTTTAAGCATGGTCGATTTTTCAAAGAGATTAAGAACCATATTTGTTTTGGTAAATACCCCTACTACCTTACCTTTCTTATCTACAACCGGAGCAGAACCCACGCGGCTGTTCCTGGTTATCTCTTCAACTGTTTCCAGGGACATATCTTCCTGTAGACTAAATGCAACTTTGACAATCCAGGGATCGATAACATCACTTAAGGAGGCCCTGTTCAGTAAAGCATTGTAGAGGTTGGTTCTGGTAAAGACTCCATTAAGTTCTTTTTTGCTGTTTACAACAGGAAGTATATCAAGTTTAGTCTCTCTTAAGGCCTGTACAGCCTTTTCTAAAGAATCTCCAAACTTGAGCAAAATCATGTTTTTGTTATAAAAAACGTTCTGAAAATGCATAGTGGCACCAACTTCCTTAAATATCCATGAAATGTAAAAAGTTAGTCAGCATTGTCTTACCGTTATTTCATTATATCACAATAATTATTTTGATAAATGATTTTGTAGCCTTCACAGTACAAAAGTGTATTAGAAATGTAAAGAAATACATACAAAACATATTATAGTCTGATTATCTAAGCAAAAAAGCGGAGTACTATTCGATATTTAATTTTTGTAAAGCAGAATACAGACTTGTTCTGCTCATATTAAGTATTTTGGCAGCCTTACTCTTATTGCCGCCGGCCTTATCTAAAGCGTTGATAATAACTTCCTTTTGGGTATTTTTAACAATATCCCGATAGGTGTTTTCAGTTTCGTTTCGGGCTATTTGCATTGTTACTTTAGGGGTAAATAAATAGGAAGGCATGTGAACAGGCAGAATCTCGTCTTTGACAGCATAATTGGCTGCTCTTTCTATAACATTCTTTAATTCACGTATATTCCCCGGCCAGGAATAATCCATAAAAATATCCAGTACTTCCGGGGAAATTTGGGTGATTTCTGTTCTTAAAATCCGGTTAAGTTTTTTGATAAAACCTACGGCTAACAATTCAATATCGTTTTTGCGTTCACGCAGTGGGGGCAAATGCAAATTTATCACATTTAAAAGATAATATAAGTCTTCCCGGAAAGTGCCGGCAGCGACAGCTTTAGGCAAATCCATATTGGTTGAGGTGATAATTCTCACGTCAACACTGATCGTTTTTATTCCTCCCACCCGTTCAAATTCTCTTTCCTGGATTACGCGTAAAAGCTTGGCTTGCAGCCGGCAGGACATATAGCCGATTTCATCCAAAAAAAGAGTTCCTTTATCGGCCAACTCAAAGCGTCCCGGCTTGCCGTTGCGATTGGCCCCGGAAAAAGCCCCGGGAGCATAACCAAGTATTTCTGACTCTAAGGCATCTTCAGGAATTGCCGCACAATTAATTTTAATAAAAGGTCCATTGCAACGCTCACTTTCATAATGAACAGCATGGGCGGCTAATTCTTTACCGGTGCCATTCTCTCCGGTAATAAGGACTGTTGAATCAGAACGTGATGCTTTGCGGATTTCCTCTTTAAGATGAAGCATGATTGGGCTTGTGCCAATAATTCTCATCACTTCTAATTGTTTGACCTTGGAGTTTTGTAATTCCTCTTCGTAATAGGCTACTTTACCTTGCAGGGCATTGAGTTTTCGGACGAGCTCCTGTATCTCGGGCAGTTGGGGGAAGACCACTTTACCAACGGCACCTGAGGGTAACCCGTTCTTAATAATCGGCAATCTGGAAACGAGATATTGTTGATCATCAATATTCTGTATCTCGCTAAACTCCGGCACACCTGTTCTGGACACTATATGGAGTCTGCTGTTAGGCATTAAATCCTGGATATGCTTACCCAGAGCATCTTCCTGCCGTACCTTTAAAAAATCAGCCAGAACCTGATTGATCAAAGCGACATGCCCTCGCTCATCAACCACAACAATACCGTCATTAATAATATTGATGACCGTTTCCAGGGTACGGTTTAAATTCTTGGTTTCTTCGAGTTCCAGGGTCATTTGTTTAAGCTCAGATAAATCATGAAAGACAGCGACAGCTCCGGTTACTGCAACATTGTCAATGATCGGTCTGATATTGACTACAGCGGCAATATTGCCCTGAACATACTTGAGACCTGTTTTAGCTTCTCCTTTTTCCAGCACTGGCTGAAGTTCCAGTCCCGTGATTACCTCATGCCATAACAGTCCTATACTATCCCTGACGCTGAGTGACAACATTTTGGCAGCACTTCTATTGATAAGTGTTATATGGCCTATTTCGTCAAAAGCAATTACCCCGTTATGCATAGCATTCAATATTGCTGTAAGTTTGGCGTTAAGCAGACTGGATTTTTTGAAAAGATTCACAACAGTATTGGTTTTGGTAAGGACGCCCACAACCTTGTCATTTTTATCCACTACAGGAGCAGAGCCTACCCGGCTGTTTTTGATTATTTCTTCAACTGTTTGAAAAGACATGTCTTCCTGTAAACTGAAGACAACATCAATGACCCAGGGATCAATAACATCATTTAAAGAAGCCTTGTTCAACAGGGCCTTGTAAAGGTTGCTTCTGGTGAAAACTCCGCCAAGTTTTTCTTCGGAGTTTACGACAGGAAGCATATTGAGCTTGGTCTGTTTTAAGGCGCTCATGGCTTTTTCTAAAGTATCTCCTGGATTCAACAGAATCATATCCCTATTAATTATATCCTGAAAACGCATAACCTCACCAACCAGTCCGTTAGATTTCAACTTAATAATCATCTCTTTTTCTGAGGTTCATTATATCACAGATAATACCATATGTATCAGTCTGTTTACATTTTTGTTTATTAGATTAATTATGTAATAAATTATGAACAATCTTATGAATGTTGTAATAACAAATATACATAATTAACATAAATTGTTGACAAAAATTCTTTAACATTACTTATATCTTGTTTTCTAAACAAAATATTTTCTGGTAAATTAACATTTGTTTTGATTCAGGCGTTTGTCTATATGTTTAATTTAGCCTGGTTTTATCAGGTTTATTTTACAATAAATAAGGAACAAACATTCATTAGGGAATAAAAGCAGGGGTGATTGGCTCAAATAAACGGACATATTTTCTTTCTTGGCACAAGTATTGCGTTTTATAGGGACTGAAGGAAAAAAATGTACATCTGGATTAGACAAAATATGAAAAGGGAGGATATTCTATAGTATTTTAGGCTTTTAGATACCCGAATAATAATGACAGAAAATATTTAGAAGATGAGCAGAAGAGAGGAGAATTATTATGAGAGATGTTGTAATTGTAAGTGCTGTCCGGACACCTTTTGGAAAATTTGTTGGAGGATTAAAAGATATTCCAATTGTAGAAGTGGGTAAAATAGCAATTCAGGGAGCTATTGAGCGCTCCGGGCTGCTTCCCGAGGATATTGAAGAGGTTTATTATGGCAATTGTTTATCAGCGGAAGCAGAAACTCCCTCAGTTGTTGGCCGGCAGATTTCCCTGAAAGCAGGCATTCGGCCTGAGGTTATGACAGTTACTCTGGATACAGCCTGCTGTTCCGCTTTGCTGGCTGTCAGATTGGCTTATCAGTCCATAGCCAATGGTATGACTGATGTGGCAGTGGCAGGCGGTGTGGAGAGCATGAGTCGGGCCGGCCTCATACTTCCTCCTGTTGTTCGCTGGGGTCATAAGGCTGGGCATATTGAAATGCAGGATTGGATATTCGGAATTGAGTACAAGGGCTATAATCCGGTTTCCGTTGATGCCGGGGAAGTTGCTGTAGAATACAATGTCAGCAGGGAGGATCAGGATCTTTGGGCTTTAAGAAGCCAGCAGTTATATGCCAAAGCTTTGGCAGAGGGTAAGTTTAAAGATGAGCTTATCCCTGTCCGAGCTGGGGACAAGGTAATTGACCGTGATGAACTGCCCAGACCTGACAGCTCTATTGATAAGTTGGCAAAGCTGAAAACAGTATTTGGCAGCCCTACGGTAACAGCTGGAAACGCCCCGCCGCTCAGTGACGGAGCTACGGCTATGGTTATAATGAGTGCAGACAAGGCCAATAAACTGGGAATCAAACCCATGGGCAAAATCAGGGCGGCTTTAGGTCGTTCAACCAGTCCCAAATATATCGCTACTATTCCGGGTATTGCGATCAAGGAAGTTCTGCAAAAGGCGGGCTTAACTTTAGAAGATATCGATCTGATTGAAATTAATGAAGCTTTTGCTGCTATGCCCCTGGTGTCCAGCCTGGTACTGGCCGAAGGAGAGATAAATAAATTGGCAGAGATCCGTAATAAGATTAATGTCAAAGGCGGGGCCATTGCGATTGGACATCCCATTGGGGCATCAGGTGCCCGTATCTTGATGACCATGCTTTATGAGCTTATCCACAGAGGCGGGGGTAAGGGAGTAGCAGCCATTTGCGGCGGACTGGCCCAGGGAGAAACTATGTTAATTGAAGTATAGGGATAATTTCAAACAGATTTAATGCAGATTTTCATTATAAGGAGGAATTCTGATGAATATCAAAGAAACGATTGCTTTTGTTACCGGCGGTGCTTCCGGTCTAGGGGAAGCTACGGTACGAAGTATTGCAGCTCAGGGAGGTAAGGCAGCTATAATTGATTTGGATGCTGACAGAGGCCAAAAATTGGCTGCGGAGCTTCAGGGCCAGGCGATTTTTGTCAAGACCGATATTACTGATGAGGCAAGTGTGAGCGAAGCTTTGAGCCAGACAATTAAAGCATTTGGCAAAGTAAATGCAGTAGTCAATTGTGCCGGAATTGCCCCTCCCGGCAAAGTTTTGGGCAAAAACGGTGTTTTGCCTTTGGCAGCCTTTGAAACAGTTGTTAAGGTAAATTTGATCGGAACCTTCAATGTAGTCAGGTTAGCGGCAGAAAAAATGGCTGGTAATACTCCCAATGATTTGGGGGAAAGGGGAGTTATCATTAACACAGCCTCTGTGGCTGCTTACGAGGGTCAGATTGGCCAGGCCGCTTATGGTTCCTCCAAGGGCGGTGTCCTGGGCTTGACCTTGCCTTTGGCGCGGGAAATGGCTGTCCACGGTATACGGGTGATGACTATTGCCCCAGGGCTTTTCGAAACGCCGATGTTTGATTCCTTGCCTGAAAAGGCTAAGGAAACTTTGGGCGCTCTGGTGCCTTTCCCGTCCAGGCTCGGCCGGCCGTCAGAATTTGCCCAACTGGCGCAGCAGATTATCGAAAATCCTATGTTAAACGGTTCCACCATCCGTCTGGATGGGGCTATTCGCATGCAGCCAAAATAAAGAACAATTTTGGGCCGCCGAATGGTGGCCCAAAATTAACTCGGTGCAGATTATGCAGTTAATATAGCTACTTTTATTCAAGAAAGGATGTTTGCTGTGCTGGATACAATTGCGCAGTTATCAAAATCGTATAGCCGTTGGCCTGACCAGTCGGAAGCCGTTAAACAGTGGCAGGATAAAGGGAAAAAGGTATTTGGCTATATGTGTAATCATATACCTGAGGAACTGTTATTTGCCGGAGGGATCTTACCGGTCAAGTTTTTGGGAGACAGTATCCCGATAGTTGATGCTAACCAGTATCACGCCTTGTTTATGTGTTACTTTGCCCGTACTGTGGTGGAAATGGGACTGCAAAAAGGGTTTAGCAAACTGGACGGCCTGATCGGGGTGTATTCGTGTGAGGGAGGGTGTAATATATTCCAGATAGCTGCCGAAATTGTAAAACCTCCCTATTATCAATTTATTTCAATTCCCCATGATAACAAAAGAGAAAAACAGGAAATGGCTTTGGAGTATTTCACCAAGGAGTTGAATGTTATCAAAACTTCCCTGGAAGAATATCTGGGAGAGGAATTAACTGCTGCCAAAATAGAGCAGGCTATAAATGTTTATAACGAGAACCGCCAGTTGCTGCGCCAGGTATATGATGCCAGAGGCGATAAGGAATGGCCGGGTTTTACCGGAGTTGAGGTTGCGGAAATCATGAATTGGGTTGTGGAAGTTCCCAAGGACGAGGCCAACGCAAAGCTCAGGGGTTTGTTGGCTGAAACTGCCGCCAGAAAGCTTCCTGCCGCCAGCGGTCCGCGCATTCATGTCTCCGGAACTCTCTTCCTGGATAATGAGATATTCCAGTTGATCGAGGATTTGGGCGGTATGGTTGTCTCTGATGATCTCTGTATGGGCAGCCGCTATTTTTGGGATGATATCAAGCTGCCGGCAGAAAAGACTGCCGATAAGCTGATTGAAGCCATAGCCAGATATAAGCTCGATAAAGTGCCCTGTTCCTGCATGTGTTCATCATATGTGGCCGAAGACCGTCTGGAACACATTAAAAAACTTATCGAAAAATACCAGGTAAATGGCGTAATTTTTGCCGTGCATAAGTGGTGTGATTCTCACCAAATGGATCGGCCCTTCATGATCAGACAACTCCAGGAGGCTGGGCTGCCTGTGCTTTCCATTGAAGTGGAGAGAAATATTGGCGATGCCCAGGGCAGAAACAGAATCGAAAGTTTTCTTGAGATGATTGGGGGGGATGCCCATGTCGCAGGTTAAGACAGATAAATCCACGAAGTCTATTGAAACCACCAAACAGGTTTATCCTATGGTTAAGGCCTATTATGCGGAAGCTAACAAGGTTGCCCAGGATCACAGCAAGAAAATCTGTTATGTTACTGGTGCGGGACTCGTAGATATAGCTTGGGTTTACGAAGACGTGCTGCCGATTTTTCCGGAAAACTTCAATGCGGCCTGTGCTGCCAAACAAATTACCCCTGCTTTACTGGACATTGCTGAGGGTGCCGGTTATGCCCGTGATCTTTGCGGCTATTTTCGTAACTATACCGGTTATTATCTAGGCGGAAAGGATCTGGACCTTTCCTTCCCGGGCGGCGGGCTGCCTATACCTGATTTTCTCATGGGAGACAGCAGTACCTGTAACTTCCATCTGAAATGGTGGCGGGAAACCGAACGTCTAATGGAGTATAAAGTGCCCTGCTATCTGCTGGAGGTACCCTATATTCCGCCTCGTATGGATTATGATGCTCTCGAATCCCATTATCTCGACTATACTGTTAAACAAATAAAGGGCTTATTAGAGTTTATCGGGAAAGTTACCGGCAAAAAACTGGATGAGGACAGATTAAGAGAGGTTGTCAGACTATCCAGCGAGGCTTCAGAACTATTCGAAGAGACACAGCAATTAAGAAAAGCTGTCCCCTCTCCCATGGGCTCAGAAGATGCCCTGTCTGTTCTCATGCCGTTAGTCCAATGGTGCGGAACCCAGCAGGCTGTAGATTTCTACCGTAATCTGCGGGATGAGGTGAAAGCCCGGGTGGATAAAGGGATAGGAGTGCTTCCGGGCGAAGAAAAACTGCGGATCCTGTTTGATAATATTCCGCCCTGGTTTTCCCTGGGTATATTTAACTATCTGCAGAAGTTTGATGCCGTAAGTGTCATAGAAACCTATACCACATATTTTCATTACAGCCGCGGCAAACTTGACCCGGATAAACCTTATGAGAGTTTGGCCCGCAAATATCTTTATAATTGTTGGTTTATGACTTCTGTACGGGAAAAAGTTGAAAATCTGTTTACTCGTTATGCCCAGGATTACAAGGTTGACGGCATAATCAGTTATGCCTTGTATGGCTGTAAAATCGCCACAGGTTTCCTGCCGTATCAGGCCAAATACATGCAGGAAAAGCTGGGGATCCCTTCCCTTATACTGGAGGGTGATATGGTAGATCCGCGGGACTATGCTGACGGCCCTGTCAAAAACCGTGTTGATGCCTTTATGGAAATGCTGCTGGAGAAAAAGAACAAGGGATGATTAAGAATAATTCTGCTTTGATTCTATAACTGAAAAAGCCAAAATAGAAAAACCGAAGACTCTGCCTGAGTGTTTCAGCCAAATATTATTTCTCATCTTAAAAACTACGACAGGGCACACAAAGCCCTTGAGATGAAGTGTAATATAAGCATTGCCTCAGGTAAATTAGTCCATGATAAATGACATTCTTCCTATCTGGAAAATACGATATAACACAATCAGATCGGCTTCGTAACAATCCCTCCCATTTATTTCTGGGGACTGTTGCACTACGAACTTTTAGTCCGTTGGCAACAGCCCCTTTTTTACAAGACAGACAAAATAGTATTAGAATCGCGGTGTCGGAATATTTTGAACTTGAAGGTTATCATACCATCTGGTATAATAGTAATAATCAAACAGATATATTATGGAGAATATTTATTTTTCCTAACAGTATTCCGCAGGGAACACCTCATTTTTGGTTGATCTGGATTAGCATCTAATTATACCAAAACCCAGGGTTTATGCGGATTTTAATTATACAGGGTTGTTTGGCCTGAGAAAAGCATCTATGTTACAAAACAGTGACAGATGAGTATAGATATGCATAGATAAATATAAAAAAGTACAGATTAGTATAAATAAGTTAAAACTAGAGGTAAAAGCAGGGGGATAAATTTATGATTTGGGAGGAATACCGGGATAAATGTGTTACTGCCGACGAAGCCGTAAAAGTGATCAAGAGCGGAGACTGGGTAGAATTTGGTTTTGCTGCCAGTATGCCTCTTTTGCTGGATGAAGCACTGGCTCGCCGCAAAGACGAATTGCACGATGTCAAAATGCGGGGAGGCATTCTCTTGCAACCTTTGGCTATTTTGGAGTGTGACCCGGAAGGTGAACATTTTGTCTGGAATAGCTGGCATATGTTTGCCTACGAACGACAATTAGCCGAAAAAGGTATAGCCTACTATATCCCTATCAGATATGCCGAGTGCTCCCGATACGTACGGGAGAATTTGTCCACGGATGTTACAGCTATTCAGGTTTCTCCCATGGACGAACATGGCTATTTCAGTTTTGGGGTCACTGTCCAACATTATGCCGCAGCTGTTGAAAAGGCCCGCGCTGTTATTGTGGAAGTTAATGAAGATATGCCCAGGGTCTATGGCGGATTTGAACATATGGTTCATATTTCGCAGGTTGATTATATTGTCGAAGGAGGGCATTCGGGACTTCCTGAATTGAATTTACCCTCACCCTCTGAAGTGGATAAACAAATTGCCGCTCATATCTTACCTGAAATTACGGACGGCGCCTGTTTTCAATTAGGAATCGGCGGCATGCCCAATGCCTTGGGACAGATGATTGCCCAGTCTGATCTTAAGGACTTGGGGATTCATACGGAATTGTTGGTTGATGGCTTTGTGAATATGGTTGAAGCAGGCAAAGTTACGGGCTTGCGCAAGCAACTGGACAAAGGGCGGATAGCATATACCTTTGCCATGGGGACCAGGAAACTCTATGACTTTATGAGGAATAACCCCTCCTTGGCAGCTTATCCTACTAATTATACTAATCATCCCGGGACTGCTTTAAAAAATGACAATTTCATTTCTATCAACAGTGCTTTGGAGATTGATTTGTCAGGTCAGATTTGTTGTGAGACGGTTGGAACCAAGATTTACAGTGGTTCCGGAGGCCTGCTTGATTTTGTGGAAGCCGCCTATTTTTCCAGGGGAGGCAAAAGTTTTATCTGCTTGCCTTCCACTTATAAGGATAAACAGGGACAAGTCAAGTCCCGCATTAAAGCAGTTATAACGTCAGGCTCGGTGATTACAGCGACCAGGCCGAGTCTCATGTTTGTGGTCACTGAGTATGGCAAGGTCAATCTCAAGGGTTTATCGAGCTGGCAGCGGGCCGAAGCCCTGATTTCCATTGCTCATCCTGATTTCAGGGAAGAGTTGATTGCTGAAGCTGCAAAACTCAGGATCTGGCGGCGTAAAAATAGCAATTGAAACAAGGGAGACATGCAGAGCAAACGATTAGCTGCAATCCAGTGAATGTAGTAAGGCGCAGGAAACTTATTTCTTAACAAAAACAGGAGATGTCCCAAAGTATAATCATATAATATTTTATACTTTGGGACATCTCCTTCAATTTTTCGCTAGTTTAGCTAATTCAGGATAGCATCCGGAAAACACCTATGACCTTGCCCAGAATTGTGACATTCTGTGAATAGATCGGATCCATTGCAGCATTCTCCGGCTGAAGACGAATAAGAGTTTTTTCCTTGAAAAAACGTTTGACCGTAGCTTCATCACCAATCATGGCGACAACAATGTCTCCATTGCGAGCGCTGCTTTGTTGGCGGACCAGGATCTGATCGCCATTTAAAATCCCGGCCTCGATCATACTGTCGCCCCAAACCTTAAGCATAAAAACAGTTTCGTTGTGAACGAGATCTGCCGGCAGAGGAAATGTATCTTCGATGTTTTCTACTGCCAAGATTGGTTGTCCGGCCGTTACCCGCCCAACCAGTGGGACATGGACTACCAGTTTCCTGATATCCGGTTCACTGGAACTGTTCAAGATTTCAATAGCCCTGGGTTTTGTGGGGTCTCGCCGGATATATCCTTTCTCTTCCAGAGTCTGGAGATGTCCGTGGACAGTGGAACTTGACAGCAGCTTAACTGCGTCCCCTATCTCCCTGACAGAAGGAGGATAACCCTTTTGACGAATTTCCTTTTTGATAAATTCTAAAATATCTGTTTGCCGTTGGCTCAGATCTGTATAGGAAATCTCTATCACCCCGCTGACGTTTATTTTAGTTATATTTTAACATTATCCGTAATAAAGTGCAAACAAATGTT
This sequence comes from Peptococcaceae bacterium UBA2264, assembly GCA_002347475.1. Taxonomy (GTDB): domain Bacteria; phylum Bacillota; class Desulfitobacteriia; order Desulfitobacteriales; family Desulfitobacteriaceae; genus UBA2264. Next base: position 5,214 of record DDXI01000118.1, on the reverse strand, counting down.
CGCCAATTGCTTGACGAAAACCTATGTTCGAAATATACTTTAATCAGGAACATACGTTCGTCGAAAAGAGGATTGAAAGGGTGGAGTTAATTATGATCAAGCAAACAACAGCAGTCGGTAATATTCCCTTATACTGTCGTTCCCGGCGTTCCCGCCGAAAAAAGACAGGTATCAAGCGCTGGATAGCCTCGTTCCTGGTACTGCTTTTCATTCTGACTACATATGCTATTTGTCAGAAAACTGCAGAACCGGCAGAACAATTTATCTACCAACCCGTTGTAGTTCAATATGGGGATACCCTTTGGGAATTGGCTGAGAGTTCCGGCCTACAGATGGATACCCGTACGCTTGTTCTGAAAATAATAGCCTATAATTCCCTGGCCGGCAGTACAATACTTCCTGGTCAAACTATATATATACCAGGTCCGGCAAAAATAATTGCTATTAACTAGACGAAAACCAGCGGAGAACAAGATAAAGCCATGTATTGCTCTGCAACTTTAAATTAGTTATAATCATACCGTATCAGAGAGGAATATCACGTCTTTTTAACTAAAGAACAATAATTCAGCAAGGCAGTTTATACCGAAAGGGAGAATGAGAAATGGCACATAAGACCAATGCTGCCCGCATTCTTGATCAGAATAAAATAGCCTATGAATTAAAAGAGTATGTCAGTGATGAATCCGATTTATCGGCATTTAATGTTGCCCGCAAAATTGGACTGCCAGTTGAACAGGTATACAAAACCCTAGTGGCCCGCGGAGATAAAACCGGGATAATCGTTGCCTGTATCCAGGGAGATCAGGAACTTAACCTTAAAAGTCTGGCTGCGTTAAGTAAAAACAAGAAAGTCGACCTTGTTCCTCTTAAAGAAATCCAGCCTTTGACCGGTTATATCAGGGGTGGTGTTTCTCCTTTGGGACTAAAGAAAAATTATCCTGTTTTCATACAAGTGGACATCCTGAAGCTGGAAAAGGTAGCAGTCAGTGCCGGCATGCGTGGTCTGCAGCTCTTTTTGCAGCCCGGGGACCTAATTGCCGTGACTGGGGCGCAAACAGGGATAATTTCCAGCTGATTCATTTCAGGCTTCCCGCTTTCCGGACACATATATCCAGACGGCATTAAGCAAGAGCAGGAAACTCGTGGCAAAGAACACAGATCTGATGCCACATAAAGCAGCCATCTGGCCACCAAGCATTGGGCCGGCTATGGTTCCCACATACTGGGCAGCCTGATTAAAACCGTAAATCCTGCCGGATACCGCATGTGGCACACTGTGCTTAATCAGTGTATTTACTGAGGGCATCAGACCGGCGATAGCCATTCCCATAAGGAATCTCAAGGCAGTCAGCTGCCAGAGGTTTTGGACAAAAGCCTGGGGAATAACAACCAGACTGGCCAGAACCAGACAAACCAGGAGTACTTTTTGTGGTCCAATACGGTCTGAGATCCTGCCTATCTGGGGTGCGGCCAGGACAATTGAAAGACCCGAGGCTGAGACAACCACCCCGGATATTAAAGCAACATGAGACATGTCGGTCAGCAACTCTTTCACATAGATCGTAATGATTGGTTCAATAGAAAAATTGGCCATTTGCAGCATTAATGTTGTCAGAAACATAGCCAGGAGCATTTTTGGCTTGTCAATCATTTTCCATACCTGATTGTTGGTCAGCTGAGCTTCAGTGCTTCGGCTGAATTCTTCATGGACGAGAAATTTGGTCAGGAGAAAACAAAGAAACATGGAAAAACCCGTTATATAGAAAACGTGGCGAAGACCGATAAGATCAGCTAACCAGCCTCCGATCAGCGGTCCAAACAAGGAACCGCCGACACTGCCTGTGGACAAGGTACCTAAAGCCCAGCCGGCATGCTCCGGAGGAGTCTGGCTGGCAACCAGGGTTATGGCTGCTGCCAGATACCCTGAGATAACACCTATCAGGAGGCGGAGAGCTAGCAGTTGATAGACATTCTGAACTAATCCCGTTAAAGTTACCACAATAGCCATCCCGATACTGGCCCTTAAAAGCATTACTTTACGGCCGTGTTTATCGGCCAGTTTACCCCATACCGGAGACATGATAGCTGCAAAAACATAAGCGGCACTGAAAGCCGCCCCAGACCAACGTGCTATGCTGGCTATACTATGTACACCAAGCTGTTCAATGTAGAGAGGAAGAAAGGGTACGACCAGGCTCATGCCTGCTACTGTTACGAATGAGCCGATCCAACAGGCTAATAAATTGCGTTTCCAAAGCAGCATTGCATACTCCTTCTTTATCAATAATTGTCTGCCTGATAAATAGTTTACTCTGCGGGCAGGATAAAAACAATAAACGGAAAAGCAAAATGACCTGAACGGATAATCATAATTACAGTCATAACATCTAATGAGGTAATACTATGAAACCTGAAAAATTGAACTATAAAATGCCGGCAGAGTGGGCTGCGCATGCCCGTACTTTTATCTCTTGGCCTGTGAAGGATTCCATGTGTTATCCGGAGAACTATGAAACTATTTGTCAGGGATATGCTGAAATAATTCTGGCCATAGCAGAATTTGAACCAGTTACAGTAGTAATCAATCCCACTGATGTAACCAAATTGTCTCCTTATTTTGAGAAGGGAGCAATCGAATACCTTTCCCTGGCCCATAATGATTCCTGGCTGCGGGATAATGGACCGACATTTCTTGTTAATGAGGCTGGAGACGTAGCCGGCGTCAACTGGCGCTTCAATGCCTGGGGCGGTAAATATCCTCCCTGGGATTTGGATGATCAGACTGCACCTCAGCTTCTTCACCATCTTGGCCTGAAATGCTTTAATGCTTCGCTGGTGCTGGAAGGAGGTTCTATCCATGTTGATGGGGAAGGCACATTGCTTACCACTGAGGAATGTCTGCTGAACAGTAACCGTAATCCGGAACTCAGCAGGGATGAGATCGAAAAAGAATTGCGCAAGTTTTTGCATGTCCAAAAGGTGATCTGGCTAAAAAACGGTTTATTTGGTGATGAGACAGATGGTCATATAGATAATATTGCTTGTTTTGCAGCTCCTGGGAAAATTTTAATGCAGGTCTGCAGCGATCCGTCCGATGAAAATTACGCTATAACCAGGATAAATATGGAGATATTAGACAGGGCCAGAGATGCTAGGGGCAGAAAACTGGAAATAATACCATTCCAACAACCTCCGCGCCAGGAATATAAAAAGAAAAGGTTAACCTTAAGCTACATAAACTTTTATTTTGTCAACCAGGGAATCATCCTGCCCGTTTTCGGCGGAGAGGCGGAAGAAACAGACAGACTGACCGTGGAGAAGCTGCAGACAGTTTTCCCGGCCAGACGGATCCGAACCGTCAATGGGATGAGGATTATTACTGAGGGCGGCAATGTTCACTGTCTGACCCAACAGCTGCCATTGGGCCAAGTCTGAAGCAGGAAGCAGATAGAGGGAAGAAATTGTGCCGTTATTAAAAAATATCTTTAGAATAAAAACCTGTTTAAAAGAAGGAGCGAGCGTGAGAAAAATTAGAGTAGCAGCCAGTCAAATGAGTTGTTCCGGCAGTAGTGCTGATAATTTGGCTAAAGCTGAAGTTTTGGTCAGACAAGCGGCAGCTGAAGGTGCGCAGATTATCCTCTTGCCGGAACTGTTCGAGACACCCTATTTTTGTCAAAAGGAGAAGGCAGTTTATTATGTCCTTGCTGCTGAATTGGAAAAGAGCAAGGCTGTTAATCATTTTAAAAAAATAGCCAGAGAACTTCAAGTTGTACTTCCCATCAGTTTCTATGAGAAGAAAAACTATGCCCGCTATAATTCTTTGGCTGTTATTGATGCAAATGGGGAAATACTGGGGAAATACAGGAAGAGTCATATCCCTGACGGACCGGGTTATGAAGAAAAGTTCTATTTTAATCCTGGTGATACCGGTTTTAAGGTTTGGGATACCCGCTACGGTCGGATCGGAGTTGGTATCTGTTGGGATCAGTGGTTTCCGGAGGCAGCCAGATGTATGGCTCTGATGGGTGCCGAGGTCTTGTTTTATCCTGCAGCTATCGGTTCGGAACCAGAGGATAGTACCCTGGATTCCAAAGATCACTGGCAGATTTGTATGCGCGGTCATGCTGCCGCCAACCTTATGCCTGTGGTTACTTCGAACCGGACAGGGACTGAGGAAGATGAGGATTCCAGAATTATCTTTTATGGTTCATCATTCATTGCTGGCCCTCAAGGTAATATTAAAATCGAAGCCGGCCGCACCGAAGAAACTGTGCTGATTACGGAATTCGATCTTGATCAGCTGGAGAAACAGAGACTGGAATGGGGAATTTTCCGCGATCGCCGGCCTGATCTCTATAAAATAATTACTTCCTGTGACGGGGAACTAACCGTCGATAATTATTAGTATTTTAAGCAATTGTCTTGTGGTTTCGCTGTCTGTATTGCATTAGAACAAGGCCTTGGGTTACAGTTTCAGGCCGTAAATCCTGACTGGACCTTAATCAGGAATGTAAGTGTCCTCCGGGTATATAGATGATATAATATTGATTACATATAGTTTTCAGGAAGCATTGTCTTAGAATGCGGGAAATTAATTTTGGGAGGGACTGAAATGAAAAAACTGGCATTAATTCTGGGCTTGCTTATTTCGCTGCTGTTTCTAAGCAGCTGCGCAACCAAAGATGCTGATAAATCTGATAATACCGTACCAAAAAATGGTTCGGATTCTACACAGACCCGGACTATTGCGGATTACTACCCCTTTAAGGAAAATATAAAATATGTGTATGAAGGACAGGGTAACGAATATGCCTCGTACACGGTTTTTGTCGATTATACGACAGAAAATCGCTGTCAGTTAAGGATTAATAATGGTGGTACAGAAATGGTCAAGATAATGGAAAATAAGGATGGTCAGCTAACTCAGTTGCTCTCCCGCGGCGAATGTTATTATAGGGAAAATTTGACCCGGATCTCTGCTGAAAATCAGGAAATATTATTGAAAGAACCATTGCAGGAGGGAACTTCCTGGATCCTGGCAGACAACAGGATTCGCTATATTTCCAAAGAAGAGGTCGAGGTGAGTACTCCTTCCGGCACCTATATGACATTGGAGGTAACTACCGAGGGTCAGGATGACAAGGTTGTAGACTATTATGCTCCGGATATCGGCTTGGTCAAAACGGTATTTACATCAGAAGGAACGGAAAT
>DDXI01000090.1 GCA_002347475.1 Peptococcaceae bacterium UBA2264 | reverse complement strand
AGGAATAATGCAGCCCTATTTTTTTCCTTACGTAGGATACTGGCAGCTGCTGAACGCTGTCGATAAGTATGTTATTGCTGATGAGCTTAACTTTATAAAGAATGGCTGGATAAACAGAAACAGGATTCTGATCAATGGTGAAGCAAAAATGATAACTTTGCCCTTGCATGGCGCAAGCCAGAATAAGTTGATCAATGAAATAGAAGTTGCGGGAGATGATGCAGGTAGAAATAACCTTTTGAAAACAATCGAGATTAATTATAAGAAGGCTCCATATTTTTCAAATGTCTTTTCTGTTGTTAAAACGATTCTTGCACAGGAAGAAAAGAATCTGGCAAAATTCCTGGAATATTCTATCAGGGAAATTTGCCAATATTTATCAATAAAAACTGAATTAATTGTTTTATCTTCGCTAAATAATAATGACGATTTAAGACGCCAGGATAAAGTCATAGACATCTGTAAGATACTTGAAACTGATGAATATTATAATGCCATTGGGGGCCAAGAATTATATTCCTACGAAGATTTTGCGTCAGAAGGAATTATTCTCAAATTTTTAAAAACTGCAAATGTTAAATATAAACAATATGATAATGAATTTGTGCCAGACTTATCTATCATAGATGTCATGATGTTTAATTCGATTGAAGATATTAAAAAAATATTAGAGCAGTATGAATTGTTAGAAAAGAGAACCTGAATAGTGTGATCCTGGTATGGAAGATATGAGGCAGCTTATGATGGACTTATAAAAAGAACTTAAAGAGGTAACATTATGGACAATCCGATTAATGTAGTACAACCTTCATTGCCTCCGTTTGAAGAATATGTGGATGAAATCAGACAAATATGGGATTCAGTTTGCCTGACTAATAATGGACCGATTCATCATGAATTAGAGATCAGATTAAAGGATTTTTTGCAGGTTGAGAATCTGGAATTGTTTGTAAACGGGCATTTAGCTTTGGAAATTGTTATCAGTTTAATGAATTTATCCGGAGAAGTAATAACCACACCATTTACCTTTTCTTCGACTACTCATGCCATAGTACGAAATAGGCTTACCCCCGTATTTTGTGATATTAGTCCAAATGATTTGAATATTGATGCAGATAAAATAGAAGAACTCATAACGGAAAAGACATCTGCCATTGTTCCAGTGCACATTTTTGGCAACCCCTGTGATGTCGAAAAAATTGATAAGATTGCCAGGAAACACAATTTAAAAGTCATCTATGATGCGGCTCAGGCATTTGGAGTAACAATCGAAGGAAAGGGAATCGGAACATTCGGAGATGCCTCCATGATCAGCATGCATGCTACAAAATCCTTCCATACAATTGAAGGGGGAGTTGTAACTTTCAGGGACAATGACATGAAAGAGAAACTTGCCAGGCTAAGAAACTTTGGCTATGTTCAAAATAACGGTGCTGATATTATTGGATTAAATGCAAAGATGAATGAATTTCAAGCTGCTATGGGCATATGTAATTTGAGGCACTACAATAAAGAAATTGCCAAGCGAAAATTAGTATATGAGAGATATAAAGACAATTTAAGGGGAGCCAAAGGTATTCAAATATTGCCGGAAAAGGAGAACATAACGAACAATTATACTTACTTTCCGGTAATAATAAAGCCAGAGGATTGTGGGAAAAACAGAGACGAAATATGCGAACTGCTAAATTCTTGCCAGGTATATCCGCGAAAATATTTTGCTCCCTTGATAGTTGACTATGATTGTTATAGACATAAATACGGTGATAGTGAAATTCCGGTAGCCCGCTATATAGCAGACAGTACTCTTGCCTTACCCATGTATGCAAATCTTACATTTGATAATATTGATAGGATTTGTACTTCTATTAGAAGTATTTAGTAACGATTTATAAAGGTGAGCAGACAATAATTTATTGCACTAAAAAGATGGAGATGAAAAGATGAAAGGAATTGTTATGGCAGGAGGCAAGGGTACTCGCCTTTATCCCATGACTAAGGCAGTTTCAAAACAATTATTGCCTATATTTGATAAGCCATTGATATATTACCCCTTATCTGTTTTAATGTTAGCTGGAATACAAGATATTCTGATCATAACAACCCCTGAAGATGCATCGGACTATGAGAAGCTTCTTGGAGATGGGTCATTATTAGGCATCAAATTTTCGTATAAAGTTCAAGATAAGCCCATAGGTTTGGCGGATGCCTTCATATTGGGAGAGGATTTCATAGGAAAAGACAGCGTTTGCTTGATACTTGGCGATAATTTATTTTATGGGCATGATTTAACAAGGTTTTTGAGAAAAGCGAAAAAAATCGAAGAAGGGGCAGTTATCTTCGGATATCCAGTTAAAGATGCCAAGGCATTTGGCGTTGTAGAATTTGACAGGAACAAAAGAGTTATTTCTATTGAAGAAAAGCCTGAAAATCCTAAATCTAATTATGCTGTCCCTGGTATTTATTTTTATGATAATAAAGTTATTGAAATTGCTAAAAAGGTAAAACCATCAGCACGCGGTGAAATTGAAATAACTGCAGTAAACAATGCGTATTTGAAACAAGATCATTTAAATGTCATACTCTTTGGCCGTGGGATGGTATGGCTGGATACAGGAACACCTAACGGGATGCTTAATGCAGCACAATATGTCGAAACAGTTCAGGCAAGACAGGGGTTTTATATAGCCTGCCTGGAGGAAATAGCCTGGCGCAGGGGATTTATAAATAGACGTCAGCTTAAAGCAATTGGGGAAGGTTTAAAAATGACAGATTATGGACAGTATATTTTATCTCTGTTGAAGGGATAAAGCGGGGTATTTTTATCATCTGGAGGAAAATAATATGAAAACCATCTTGGTGACAGGTGGTGCTGGCTTTATAGGAAGTAACTTCATCAGATATATAAGCGATAGGCATCCCGAGTATAATATTATTAATGTAGATGCCCTGACTTATGCTGGCAATTTGGAGAATTTGAGAGATATTGAAAATAACGCAAACTACACTTTTATCAGAACCGACATAAGGGACAGAAAAAAAATCGAGAAAATATTTGAAACATTTGCAATAGATAATGTTGTGAATTTTGCAGCGGAGTCACATGTGGACAGAAGCATAACTGAGCCGGAAATATTTTTAACCACCAATATAATTGGAACTCAAATTTTGCTTGATGTTGCTAAAAAATATTGGAATATTGATCCAGGGGATAAATTCAGCAGAGCATATAAAAAAGGAGTGAAGTTTTTACAAATATCCACCGATGAAGTTTACGGTTCTTTAGGTCCAACAGGTTTTTTTGTAGAAACAACATCTTTAATGCCTAACAGCCCTTATTCAGCATCGAAGGCAAGCGCAGATATGATAGCAAGAGCTTATTATAAAACCTTTGGTATGCCCATTAATATTACTCGTTGCAGCAATAATTATGGTCCATACCAGTTTCCGGAGAAATTAATACCGCTTATTATAAATAACTGTTTGAAGGACAAGGACCTGCCTGTATATGGTGATGGAATGCAGATAAGAGATTGGCTTCATGTATATGACCACTGTTCAGCAATAGATGCAGTTTTGCATAGGGGTCTAATTGGGGAAGTGTATAATATTGGTGGTAATAATGAGAAGTCTAATCTATATATTGTTAAATATATAATAGCAAGTCTTGGAAAATCAGAAAAATTGATCAAGCATATTAAAGACAGACCAGGTCATGACAGAAGATATGCCATCGATAATACAAAAATAACAACTCAGATTGGCTGGAAACCTCGGTTTACATTTGAGCAGGGAATGGATGAAACTATTAAATGGTATATGGACAACATAAAATGGATTGATAATATTGTATCTGAAAAATATGCAAAATATTATGAAAAGATGTACTCCAATAATTATTTACAGTGATTGAGAATAGGGGATAGCGGTTTTTTGAAGGAATTGAGGGCGTTTTGCAAGAAAGAGTTCTGAGATAAACTGGAATCTCATATTTCCGAGGTTTTTACCCCTTATCCGCTACGGAGGATAAGGGGCTTTATTGAAGAAACAACCGGGGAGGGAAGCAATTGCCGCTATTGTTTGGAACTGCTGGAATACCAGCCTCAGCAGGAGAACGTACCAGTGAAAGCGGAATCAGACGTATCCATGAACTGCAGTTGGGAGCTATGGAACTGGAATTTGTGCAGGGAGTCAGGATGGGAGAGGAAAAGGCCCGTTCAGTGGGACAAGTTGCTATGGCAGAAGGAATTGCCTTGAGTTGTCATGGCCCTTACTGGATTAACCTTAATTCCCGCGAAAGCAGCAAGATTAGCGCCAGCAAAGAGAGGATTTTACATACCGCGCGCATTGCCGGGATTTTAGGGGCTCGCAGTGTTATATTCCACCCGGCTTTTTATCATGATGATGATCACAAACTGGTCTTGAAACGGGTAGTGCGGGAGATCAGCGAAATTCGGGAAATACTGGATGCCGAAGGCAACCAGGTTGTCTTGCGACCGGAAACAACCGGGAAAGGAACTCAGTTTGGTGATTTGCAGGAGATGATCACCTTAGCCCAGCTCATACCTGGTGTCTTGCCTTGTATAGATTTTGCTCATCTGCATGCCCGCAGCAATGGACTTAATAACAGCTACGATGAGTTTTGTTATATATTGGAAGAAACTGCTGAAACTCTGGGGGAACGCTGGAACAAAAATGCTCATTTCCATATTTCGGGTATCGAGTATGGACCCAAGGGAGAAAAACGCCATCTGGTTCTCAAGGAGTCAGATTTAGAGTATACTGCCTTGATGAAAGCCTTACAGACCTTTGCTGTGGAAGGAATTGTGATCTGTGAGAGTCCTAATCTGGAAGAAGACGCTCTGCTGTTGCAGGATATTTTTTTGGCTTTGGAGCCGGGAAAGGAAGTAAGCCCATGAATTATGCCCCTGCCCTGGAGTTGGCCCTGAAGAAGTTCCGGGCTTGTTTCCTGGAGGATATAAAACAATATTCCGGGTACAGTCTAAAGGGTGACCGTTTTCAGATTGATTTTTTGGGCCAACAACTGGAAGTTGAATATCCTTCGGGCAAATTCCTGCCGCAGCCTTCTACCGCGGCAGAACCTCCCGTTTTCATGCAGATTCTGATTCTGCACTACCTGGCTGATACGACAAAAACAGTCAGGTCAGGAAGACTTATTTCCTTTAAAGACTTGTCCGGTGGGAATATTTATATCGAGCCTTTTAACAAGAGGGCTGTTTTGCCTTTAGCCAGGTTGTTTGGAGATGCGCCCCGACGTTTGCTTGAGGTGGCTGCCCTTATAGGGGGAAAAGAGGCAGCCTATGGAGATGCCGCGGTCATAATCGACGTTTTCCCCCGGATACCGGTTACCCTGATCTTATGGGGCAGTGACGAAGAGTTTGCTGCCTCAGCCAATATTTTGTTCGATGCTTCGGCTGCCCGGATCTTGCCTACGGAGGATTATGCTGTGCTGGCAAGCTGTCTTGTGGCAGCTCTGAAACGCCTGGCAGCGTAAAAAANNGTGTTCGATGATTGCGAAGCGAAGTATAGAGTGGGACATTAGAAATTAGAAGTTTGTGTCCTAAACCTCATGCTTCGGTTAGGAGGGGCGAAAGATAGAAATGTGTATTGAGATGGAAAAACAAAGCCGGGCAGCCTGGCGGCTGTTGCCGGGTATCGGGAGTCAGAGACTGCGCCTGTTAATTGCTCATTTCGGCAGCGCCCAGGCAGCCTGGCAGGCTCCTCTTGAAGATTATTTGACTTGGGGCAAGGCGCCCTGGGCTTTGAAGGCCCTGGCCGGAAGAAAAGAAATTGATCAGGTTGGGGTGAAGGAAAGTTTAGATCTCCAGGGGATTTCTACGGTGATACCCGAGGAGGATAATTATCCTCGCTTACTGGCTGAGTTGGCTGATGCCCCGCCTCTGCTCTATTATAAAGGGCAATTGCGGCCGGCCCGTGAGGCTCTGGCCGTTGTGGGTTCCCGGCGGGCAACTGCTTACGGCCGGGCAGCGGCTGACTATTTGGCCCGGGAGATTGCTGCTAAGGGTATCGTGATCGTCAGCGGCTTAGCCAGGGGCATCGATACGGCAGCCCACTCAGGGGCTTTGGCCGTTAAGGGGGAAACATGGGCCTTCCTGGGAAACGGTCTGGACCGGATTTATCCACCGGAAAATCTCCGGCTGGCTCATAGTATTATGGAAAACGGAGCTCTGCTAAGTGAATTTATTCCGGGTTCTGCCCCGGAAGCGCACCATTTTCCCGCCCGCAATCGTCTGATCAGTGGCTGTGCGCGTGGAGTAGTTGTGGTGGAAGCTGCTTCCCAAAGCGGGGCTTTGATCACTGTGGATTTTGCCCTGGAACAGGGACGCGAGGTTTTTGCCGTTCCCGGACCAATTTTCAGCGAAATGAGCAAAGGTACCCATCATTTACTGCGTTTTGGGGCCAGAATGGCGGAAGGGATAGAAGATATTTGGGCTGAAATCCCTTTGTGGTCAAATTTCAGCCTGCTTCAGACTGGCAATCAGGCCGGTAACAAGAAAAGAGGGAAAAACAAACAGGATTCCTGTGCTGCGGCAGATATTGATTCCGGAAACAGTCAGGAAATATTGGATTTTCTGAGCGATATTCCCTTACATATAGATCAAATTGTCCTGCAGTCTGCCCGGCAGGCAGGCAGCGTGGCTTTGACCTTACTGGAGCTTCAGCTTAGCGGAAAAATAGAACAACTTCCCGGACAATACTATATCCTGGCCCGGAGGTGCTGGACATGACAGATAAAAGAAGGTAAGATAATGCTTGGTTTCTAAGTTTTTTAGTGCTTGGTTTCTAAGTTATTTTATTGAGGTGATTTATGTCCAAGACTCTGGTTATTGTAGAGTCCCCGGCCAAGGCCAAATCAATAAGTAAATTTTTGGGAAGTCGTTATATAGTGAAAGCTTCCATGGGNNNATTGCCTGGCATCTCAGTTATTTGTTGGGAGTGGACACAGAGGAAAAATGCCGGATTGAGTTTCACGAAATAACCAAACACGCAATTCTGGCTGCTGTTAAAAATGCCCGCCATATCGATATGTGGCGGGTGGATGCCCAGCAAGCCCGCCGGATTCTGGATCGTTTGGTCGGCTACCAGTTAAGCCCTTTGCTCTGGCGCAAAGTGAAAAAGGGGCTCAGCGCAGGCCGGGTTCAGTCTGTGGCTTTGCGTCTGATCGCTGATCGGGAAGAAGAGATCAGGGCCTTTGAACCACAGGAATACTGGACCCTGACAATTTTATTGGAGTTTTCAGGCGGCCTTTTTCCGGCTAAATTAATAAAAAAGCGCCAGCAAAAAATCGAAATTTCCACCCGCGACGAGATGGAGGCAATTCTTAAGGAACTGCAGGGGGCGGAATTTGCTATCATTGATGTTCGTACCAGGGAAAAAAGGAAACAGCCTTCCCCTCCTTTTACAACCAGCAGTTTACAGCAGGATGCGCACAGAAGATTGAATTTTTCGGCAAAAAGGACAATGATGCTGGCCCAACAACTCTATGAAGGTATTGATCTGGGCAAAGAGGGAAGCGTTGGACTTATAACCTACATGCGTACCGATTCTGTTAAAGTTGCTCAATCGGCTCAGGAAGAAGGCAAAGCCTGGATTCTGGATCATTTTGGGGCTGAGTATTATCCTCCGGCAGCGCGCCAGTACAGCAATAAGGGCCGGGCCCAGGAAGCACACGAAGCTATCAGACCGACATCCCTGATCCGCAGTCCGGATTCTATAAAGGAATTTTTGAAAAGGGATCAGCTGCGCTTGTACCGTTTGATTTGGGAGCGTTTTCTTGCCAGTCAGATGAGTGCGGCGCTTGTTGACACTTTAACTGTGGATATCCTGGGAGGAGATTGCCTGTTTCGAGCCAATACCTCTCAGATCCGTTTCCCGGGTTATCTGGCTGTTTATGAGGAAACACGTGAGGAGGGTGAGGATCCTGAGGCTGAAAAGACGTTGAATGACGGAACAGACTATACCCTCCCCCTGTCAGCAGAGGAAAAATTAACTCTTAATAATGTACTGGAAAAACAACACTTCACAGAACCTCCTCCGCGCTATAGCGAGGCTTCTCTGGTGCGCAAACTGGAAGTGGAAGGTATTGGCCGGCCGAGTACTTATGCTCCAACTATTGAGACTATTAAGGCCCGAGGTTATGTAGTCAAGGATGCCAAACAATTTTTACCTACAGAATTGGGAGAAATAGTCCTGGCTTTGCTGAAGGAGTTTTTTCCGGATATTGTTAACCTGGAGTTTACAGCTAATCTGGAAGAAAAACTTGATGATATCGAAGAAGGCAAGACCCCCTGGAAAAATGTGATCAGAGATTTTTATGGGCCTTTTGCCGTTACCCTGGCTCATGCGGAAGAAAGCATAGGAAAAGTTCAGATCGAAGATCAGGTATCAGATCAGCTATGTGAACATTGCGGTTGTAATATGGTTGTCAAAATGGGGCGTTACGGCAAGTTTTTGGCTTGTCCCAATTTTCCGCAGTGCCGCAACACCAAACCATTCCTGGAGGAACTGGGAACAAACTGTCCCAAGTGTTCCCGGCCTTTGGTAATCAGACGTTCCAAAAAAGGCCGTAAATTTTACGGCTGTACCGCTTATCCGGAGTGTGATTTTATTTCCTGGGAAATGCCGGCACCTGAGCCGTGTCCGCAGTGCGGTCATTATATGATTATCAAACAGTCCAAGCGCCAGAAACGTCATGTTTGTGCCAACTCGGAATGCAGTTATACGAAAAACATTGAAGAAGAATGATTCCTGCAATTAGGGGAGAAAAATTATGTAGAGCAGACTGTTTTTTTTGAGAACTGAATGGGAAATTATCTGAAAAATAGGAGTAGAAATTATTATGACAGAAGTTGTAACCGTTATCGGTGCCGGCCTTGCCGGTTCCGAAGCTGCCTGGCAATTGGCGGAGCAGGGTATAGCGGTCGAACTGTACGAAATGAGACCTGAAAAATCCACGCCTGCCCATCAGACTGATCTCTTCGCCGAACTGGTTTGCAGTAATTCTTTGCGGGCAGCCGGACTGGAAAATGCAGCCGGACTTTT
>DDXI01000089.1 GCA_002347475.1 Peptococcaceae bacterium UBA2264 | reverse complement strand
ATTTGCGCTTTGATTATTATTGCTGGGAAAGACCCGGCCTTGTCCCGGATTTTCTCCTGTCTGCCGCTAAAGGATCTGCCGGCAGTGTTGCTGCAGGGAGAAAAACAGAGAAAGCAACGCAGCAGCATTCTATGGGGGAACTCAAAAAGTTGCTTTGTGAAAGGTTTACTTGTGATTTGGGGCCAGGGACAGTTGCTCTAATTGAATCAATGGATAGACAACAATGGGCCAGAGCAACGGCTATTGCTTATTTTTCTGTTTCCGGGTTGAATGCTTGCCTCGGGATTGAAGAATTAAAGCGAGCTCAGGAGAGAGAAAAGGCAAGGAGCAGTCCTCAAAACAAGCAGGTTGGCTTTCTCTTCTTTTATAACAAGAACAAGGTTTGGTATTGCCCGCTGATTAACAGCTGATCAGGCAGCTTGGGTTGGCTGCATTAGCTTTTAATCAGCAAAAGAAATCATGTTTTACCAGATGGAGGTCAGATGAAAGATTATTCGGGCTGTTCCTGCCCTAAGTCCGTGTTAAAACTGTTACTTCTATTGGTGCTGCTTGCTCTGGTTTTGGGTGGCTGCCAAAATAATGCTTCTAATGGTGATGATAGGGAAGCAGTTCCGGCGGTTATTACTGTCTGGCATACTCTGAGCGGAACTGAGGCCGAGACCTTGGAAGGGCAATTACAAGCTTTCAGTAAGAATAAACCGGCAATTCTCGTGAGACTGGTTTACGTTCCGGAAGAAAATTTTGTGAAAAAAGCCTATCAGGCTGAAGCAGGGGGGGAAGGGCCAGAAATATTTCTGGCACCCAAGGAGATCCTGCTCCAGCTATATGCCCAGGGAGCTCTGGCACCTGTTGTGGAGACTGCAGCAGATGCTTTCCCGGCAGCTCTGGCCCAATTTCGCTTTAATGGTCAATTGTACGCCCAGCCCTGGCTGATAGATGTTCCTTTGCTTTTTTTCAATAAAGACAAGGTCCCGCTGCCGGTAGATCTGACCAGCGTTTTTGCAGGAAACGGGCGGCTTGTTCTGCCTGGTCTTAACATGTCTTTACTAAGTACCTGGTGGAATGGCCAGGGAGGACAATTATTGACAAACGGCAAACCGGTCCTGGATCAGGCAGATAATCTGGCTTTTTTGGAACAACTGCTCAGATGGCGCTCTGCCCGTGTTTTGGAATTAGATCCTGAGGCCTGGGAATATTTTGCCAGTGGCCAAACCGGCTATACAATTGCCTGGGCCAGTCAGGCTCAGGACTTGACCGCATTGAATATTCCCTGGGATAGCTTGCCTTTGTCAGATTTGCTCGGAGGCGAGGGCCAGGCCCTCTGTGGCCCAACCTTGGGAGTCGCTAATTCTGCTGTTAAAACCATAGAACCATTGAATTCAGTTATCCAGACTGTGGAACAAGCTTTGCTGGAGCCGCAGTTGGAAGGGGCAGTGGCCCAAGGCGGAAATCGTTTCCCTGCCAATTCCCATTACTACAGTTCCGGGGATAAGCAACAGGCTATCGAAGCTCAGGTCGAACAAGTTCTGAAACAGGCCTGGGTAGTGGAAGGAAGTGCCTTGGAACAGAAACTGTTTTCTCTGCAGGAGGCAGCCTGGCAAGATGCTTTTGCCGGAATGTCACCCCAGGAAGCTCTTGCCCAGGCTCAGAACGAGGCTTTGCAGGCGCTGGCTGCTTCCTGAACGGGTGCTGGAAAATATCGGGTTCTGGATAAAAGGTGGTGAGGAGCATGGAACAAAGGGGAGTACACTTTATTGTAATTACAGGCATGTCAGGAGCGGGCAGAACCCTGGCTATGCAGAGTTTGGAAGACCAGGGGTTTTTCTGTGTGGATAATCTGCCTCCTGCCTTTATCGTTAAATTCGCGGAATTATGCGCCCAGTCGCACGGCAAAATATCCCGAGTGGCCATTGTTTGCGATTTGCGGGGAGGAGCTTTCTTTGCAACTTTAAACGAAGCTTTGAGCAATTTGAAAAAAGAGGGTTTTCCTTACGAAATATTATTTCTGGAAGCTTCTGATGAAACATTGGTCCGTCGTTATAAAGAATCGCGGCGGCGTCATCCCCTTTCGCCGCAAGGCAACATTTTAGAAGGTATCCAGGCCGAACGGCAGCAGCTGCAGGAGCTGCGCGGCCAGGCCCACAAAATTGTGGACACTTCCAATCTGAAAGCCCAGCAATTAAAGGAGCAGGTTGCCGAATTATTTGGACATAAGCAGGGTATAGGCCGAATGACAGTATCGGTTATCTCTTTCGGCTTCAAATACGGGATTCCTCTGGATGCGGACCTGGTTATAGATGTGCGCTTTTTGCCCAATCCTTTTTACAAGGATGAACTGAGGCTGCTGACCGGTGAAGATCCTTCGGTACAGGATTATGTTTTTGGAAATCCTGTTACCCAGGAATTCATGGTGAAGTATCTGGATTTGTTAAGCTTTATTCTTCCCCATTATCTTAAAGAGGGTAAATCCCATCTGGTGATAGGAATAGGGTGTACGGGCGGACAGCACCGTTCCGTAGCTATTGCTGAACGGATGGGGACTCACATTCAAGATGAAAATTATCTCATTAATGTAAAACATAGGGATGAAGGCAGAAATCGCCTGCTGCAATCTGAAAGGGAGAACATTCCTGATGAATGATAAATGGCTTCGTTCCTGGTGGTTTGTGAAATGGTTATATCCCAATCTGAGAATCAAACGCTGGTTTTTCCTGGCGGTTGTGGGGATATTCCTATTAGCAACCGGTTTTGCTGTTATGAATGACGGGATTGCCCTGGGATATCTGGAACTTCAGTTTAGGGAGATCGTCTACAGGATCACCGGTAATGCAGCTCGTACCGCTGTGCCTGTTGGTATTGTGATCAGCATCATAGGTGTTGTTGCTATTATTTTCGGCTTCAAGAAAATGCTGCAGTCCATAATCGCTGTTCTGTTGCCGGATATCGAAGGGCGCATTGTTGATGTCATCTATACCCGGCGTCATTTACGCCGGGGGCCTAAAATAGTAGTAATTGGCGGCGGAACAGGGCTTTCAGCCCTCCTGCGGGGGTTGAAGGAATATACTTTTAATCTGACCGCTATAGTTACAGTAGCTGATGATGGGGGCAGTTCCGGCATGCTGCGGCAGGAAATGGGAATTTTACCGCCTGGAGATGTGCGTAACTGTTTGGTAGCTCTGGCCGACCGGGAAAACATTATGGATGATCTCTTCTCTTATCGTTTTGAATCAGGCAATCTCAAGGGCCATAGTTTAGGCAATCTGCTCCTGGCAGGATTGACCGATATTTTTGGCGATTTTCAAAAGGGTATAGAGCAAGTGAGTAAAGTTTTTGCTCTGCGGGGCAATGTTTATCCTTCCACCCTGACCCAGATAGTTCTGGTTGCCGATAAGAGTAATGGCCAAATCATCAAGGGAGAGACCGCCATTCGGACAAGTCCGGGTAAAATCAAGAGAGTTTACCTGGAACCGGCGGATTGTCAGCCTCTGCCCAAAGCATTACAGGCGATAGAAGAAGCAGATCTGATTGTGCTGGGTCCCGGCAGTCTCTATACCAGTGTTATGCCCAATCTTCTGGTTAAAGGGTTGAGGGAGAAAATCCGGGATGTCAAGGTGCCTTGCCTGTATGTCTGTAATGTGATGACTGAAAAAGGAGAAACTGACGGCTTTACAGCTTCAGATCATTTGCGGGCAATTATAGATCATTGCGGTTCGAACTTCGTCGATGCTGTCCTGGCCAACAAACAGGAGATTTCTGTTGCTTCCCTTAAGCTTTATGCCGGGGAAGGAGCTTTTCAGGTTTTAGCTGATCCCCGAACAATCGAAAATTTGGGGGCCAGATGTTTTGAAGCTGATCTTGTTGCAGAAGAAGGCAAAGTCCGGCATGATTCTGCCTGCCTGGCCAGGGAAATAATCAGGTTGCTTTTCAGGTTAAAGCCTATGCGGGAAAGAATTGCCCTGGTAGACACTTACTTGCTTCATCGCAAAATCAAAAGAGAATCCTGAAAGGAGGCCTGAGCTTATGTCTTTCAGCGGGATTACCAAGGAAGAACTGGCCAGGCTCAGCGAGGTCAAGTCCTGTTGTGATTTGGCTGAATTAGCAGCTCTGGTGCGGATGGACGGGACTCTGGAAATTTATGCCGATCAGCGCTTTGTCTTGAATGTAACCACTGAAAGTGCTCCGGTCGCCCGTAAAATCTTTCGTTTGGCTAAAAATGTTCTGGAACTTCAGGTTGACATCGCGGTCCGGCGGAAAATGCGCTTGCGCAAAAACAACTCTTACCTGATCAAAATATATCCTCTGACTGCTGCTGATCTGCAGCGGCTGGGCCTGCTTAACAAGCAGCAGAAAATAAAACATGGTATTGCTCAGGAATTGATCAGACATCGCTGTGATCAAAAAGCTTATCTGCGGGGGGCCTTTTTGGCAGGGGGTTCCATAAATAATCCTGAGGGTGCTTATCATTTGGAAATTATCAGCAGCGATCCGCAGCATGCCGCAGCCTTATGCCAGCTGCTCAATAAGTTTCAGTTACGGGCCAAAGTCAGTCAGCGCAAGAACTGGTATGTTGTCTATATTAAAGAAAGTGAACACATCGTCTTGTTTCTGGCCTTGATTGGGGCCCACCATGCCTTGTTGGAATTCGAAAATGTCCGGGTTTTTAAAGATGTGCGCAATCAGGTCAACAGGCTGGTTAATTGTGAGACGGCCAATCTGAACAAAACGGTTGTAGCCTCAGTTCGGCAGATCGATAATATCAATCTGATAGCGGGAACAATCGGCTTGACCGCCCTGCCGCCTGCCTTGAGAGATATGGCTGAACTTCGCATGGAATCTCCTGATGCCAGTTTAAAGGAATTAGGGGAAATGCTGACTCCCAAAGTAGGAAAATCAGGGGTCAATCACCGTTTGCGCAAAATTGATGAACTTGCTGAAAAAATCAGAACACAGAAAAAAGATCAGGGTTGAAGCAACCGGATGGTCTGGCTAACTTCAAGACCTGAATTTGGGGAGGAAATGACGTGCGGTTAAGTTATGGACTTAGTCTTGAGCAAACTCAGAAGTTGATCATGACACCGGAATTGCGTCAGGCCATTACTATTTTGCAGTTATCCGCACTGGAATTAACTTCATATGTAGACCAGCAAATATTAGAAAATCCTTTATTGGAAGTTGCCGAGGAGAATCCGGTCAATAAAGAAGAAACTGAGGCCCCGGCTGCTTCTGAGGAGGCTTATCCTGAGCAAAAATGGGAATTCGACTGGCAGGAATATTTTCAGGATCGGGATGAAAGGCCGTTTCTGCAGCAGGAACGGTCCGATCATGTCAGCAGACAGCAAGGAGAACCCTTTATAACCTCAGCACCTACTTTGCAGGAATATTTGTTAGAGCAGCTTCATGTCCAGCCCCCGGATATTGCTCTGTCTTTATGTGAATATATTGTCGGTAATCTTGATGATAATGGCTATCTGGCGATCTCTGTGGAGGAAATTGCTCAGGAACAGAATGTGACGATAGAAGAAGCTGAACAAGCTCTGGTTATAATTCAGGGACTAGATCCTTTGGGCATTGGGGCACGCTCTCTGGAAGAGTGTCTGCGTCTGCAGCTTCCCCTGATCCCGGATTGCCCTGCGGAAATGAAGGAATTTCTCGGTCAATTGGAGAACCTGGCAGCCGGACGTTTGCAGAAAATTGCCCAGACCTTGAAGGTGTCCTTATGCCGGATCCAGGAACTGGGGGATTTGATCCGCAATAATCTTGATCCCAAGCCGGGCCGCCGATTTTCCGGCCCAGATGAAGTTCGTTTGATTATTCCGGATGTAGTGGTCGAAGAAATAGAAGGGGAATATATCATTCTGGTCAATGATACCACTGTGCCCCGTTTAGGGATCAATGATGCCTACCGCAAGGCGCTTAGTCAGGAACAAGGGACCGAAACCAGAAAATTTGTTGAACAAAAACTGAATTCAGCTGCCTGGCTGATCCGCAGCATTGAGCAAAGGAGAATGACTCTTTACAAGGTAGCCAAGGAAATCGTTCAGCAGCAGACCTCTTTTCTGCGGCATGGTATTACATATCTGAAGCCGCTGACTCTCAGAGATATCGCCGAACAAGTTGGTGTTCATGAATCTACGGTTAGCAGGGCTACCTCCAATAAATATATTCAGACCCCGCGGGGGGTTTTTCAGTTGAAATTTTTCTTTGCCAATAGTTTGGGTAAGGAGCAGGGTGTAACAACTGAGAGTATCAAGCAGATCCTGCGCGAAATTGTTACTAACGAAGATCCCAAAAATCCTTATTCCGATCAAAAAATTTCCCTGCTTTTGAAAGAAAAAGGCATTGATATCTCCCGCAGGACTGTAGCCAAGTACCGCGATGAATTGAGGATTCCGACTACCACAGTGCGTAAAAGATATTGAACAGGTAAAGCCCTCTTATCTGTTCAGAAACGCTGCATGTGCTGATTGCTCTCCAGCAATAATGATCTGAAAATTCTTCGATTAACTTCCGGCCAGATCAGCAGTGAGGAGTGAGTTAAAATAGAGGTAATGGGAATAGTGCTGGCTTTTTTGGGTGGCTTGGGTCTCTTTATGTTCGGCATCCAGGTTACTTCTAACGGCTTACAGAAATTTGCGGCCAATAAACTGAGAGGCATTCTCTTCTCACTGACGAAGCGACCTCTATTGTCGGCGCTATTTGGTATTGTCATGACAGTGGCTTTTCAGAGCAGTGCGGCCACAACAGTCCTGGCTGTAGAATTTGTCAATGTCGGACTGTTGAATCTGGCTCAGGCTCTTGGTATTGTTTTGGGTTCGGCTGTAGGAACATCGATTGTGATCCAACTCATAGCTTTCAAGATCTTGAATATTGCTTTGGGTTCAATTTTTGTGGGCTTTATTTTCTATTTCTTTGTGGGGGTCAAGCAGTGGAAATACCTGGGCCAGTCTCTGATAGGATTCGGGATTATCTTTGTGGGTATGAGTTTCATGTCCGGGGCTGCTGTACCCCTGAAAAATTATCCCCAGTTCAACACCTTTATTACCCATTTGGGAATTCATCCCTTGACTGCCCTCTTTGTAGGCGTTATTCTCACAGTTGTTGCCCAAAGCAGCACCGTGGTTATTGCCGTTATGATGTCCCTGGCCGAACAGTATCTCATGCCGGCTTCAGCTATAATTCCCCTGGTTATAGGAGCTCATACCGGGGGAACACTGACTGCCCTCTTTTCCAGTCTGGCGGTGCAGAAAATGGATGCCAAACGGACTGCGGTAGCCAACACGGTCTACAAAGTTGCGGCTACAATTCTGGTCTTTCCCTTTCTGACGCCATTCACTGAACTTGTTCAATATACAACAGGAGATTTACAGCGACAGGTAGCCAATGCCCACCTGTTTTTTGCTGTTTTTATGGTTGTATTGTTTTTGCCGTTCAACTCCCTGATCGCTAAATGGCTGGAGCGCTTTTTACCTAGCCGGCCCGAATATCATCCCCGTTTGAAATTAAGGTTTTTTGATGAAACTTCCCTGGAAGTGCCAACAGTTGCTCTGGTTCATGCCTATAAGGAAATTTGGTATGTCGGGCAGTTCATCTATTCCCGGATGATGCAGCAGATACCCGAGGCTATTTTAGCCAGCGGCAATGAACCTGCCAATAAAGTGGTTCAAACCGAGGAAGATGTGGACTGGTTCTATCAGCGTATTTCCCATATGCTTAGTATATTATCTTTGCAGGGATTAACGGAAGCCCAGATCAGGGATAAGACCAATGCCCAGTTTATTCTGAAAGAATTCGAATATATTGCCGATAAGCTGATGTCTGTAGCTGGAGTTGCCCTTAAAATTCACCGGGAAGCCCTGACCATACCCCCCGGGGAATGGGCGCAGTTAGTGGAATTATATGAAAAAATCAAGGATAATTTTACCAGAGTGCTTGAGGCTTTGAAACAATGGGATGTACAACTGGCCATTCAGACCCTGATAGAACACCAGGAAATCAAGCGGGTCCAGCGTGCTCTGCAATTCACAGCTCTGACCTATTGCCCGGGTGAAGTCCCCTTAGTCAAAGATATCAGAGAAGGGGAAAAGATAATTTATGCCCGGATAGACCTGATCAACCTGATTTACGCAATTGACGGGAATCTGGTGAATATTGCCCAGGTAATAATGGAAATTCATGGTATAACAGAAGTGCATGATATTATACCGGAAATAGCGGATAGCAAACCGGAAGCCTGACAAACAGGGGGGAAACGGCGGGAGTTTGCCTGATTGGTATAGTTGGCATTGTTTGGCTGTGATATAATAGAATTTGATAATTTAAGACCTGCTGTGTGTTGTCAGGGTCACGAAACAGCAGTTCTTTACCACATAACCAAATAAGATTGCGCTTACTTAGCTGCTGAAGATTTTGCTGATATTAAAAGGGGGAGTAAAAATGGATAAGATGAGTGTCAATGAGGTGCCTGTCAAGGGAAAACGTGTTTTGGTGCGGGTTGATTTCAATGTGCCTGTTGATGAACAACGCAAGATTACAGATGATACCAGGATTAAGGCTGCTTTACCAACAATTAGCTATCTTGTTGGAGAAGGTGCCAAAGTAATTCTGGTATCTCATTTTGGCCGTCCCAAAGGACAAGTTAATCCCAAATATTCATTAGCCCCGGTGGCAGAACGTTTGGCAGAACTTTTGGGACAAAAAGTGACTTTTGCCTCTGAATGCATAGGGGAGGCAGTTCGCCAACAGGTTGACAGCCTGACAGATGGCCAGGTGCTTCTGCTCGAAAATGTACGTTTTTATCCCGGCGAAGAAAAAAATGATCCTGCCTTTGCTCAGGAACTGGCTGCTTTGGCTGAGCTTTTTGTTAATGATGCATTCGGCACTGCCCATCGCGCTCATGCTTCTACAGAAGGAGTGACTCATTATCTTCCTGCCGTGGCTGGATTTCTGATGCAAAAAGAAGTGGAGATCATGGGCAAAGCCTTACTATCTCCGCAGCGTCCTTTTGTAGCTATCATAGGCGGCGCCAAGGTAGCTGATAAAATTGGGGTTATCGAAAATCTTTTGGATAAGGTGGACACATTGCTTATTGGCGGGGGCATGGCTAATACTTTTCTCAAGGCGCAAGGCTACAAAATGGGAGCTTCTCTGGTGGAAGATGATAAATTGGATTTAGCTGCGCATCTCATGCTTAAGGCCCAGGAACGGGAAGTCCTTTTGGAATTGCCTGACGATGTCCTGGCAGCTACTACAATGGATGCTGATGCTTCTTTCCGTAATGTGCAAATCTGGGGACTCGACGAGGATGAGATGGCCCTGGACATAGGGGTAGCAACCTCGGCCAAGTTTGCCCGCCATATTATTAATGCCCGGACTGTAATCTGGAACGGTCCTATGGGAGTATTTGAAATACCATCTTTTGCCAAGGGAACTCAGGTTGTGGCCCAGGCGATGGCTCTTTGTCCGGGGACAACTATCGTTGGCGGCGGCGATTCTGTGGCAGCTGTGGAAAAGGTGGGGGTAGCGGACAAACTGACTCATATTTCAACAGGCGGCGGAGCTTCTCTGGAATTTCTGGAAGGCCGGGTATTACCGGGAGTTGCAGCCTTACTGGATCGGCCTCAGGCGAAAAATTGAGTTTTGAGGAACAGGATCAGGATACAGGTTCAACTAGTTTTGAAAGAGAGGCTGAACAATGGACAAAAAACGCCGTACAGTGATTGCTGGCAACTGGAAAATGTATAAGACTGCTGGTGAGGCTCGGGATTATGCGCACAGTTTGCTTGGCCTGGTTGGTGAAGTCAGCGAAATTGATATGGTGGTTTGTGCGCCTTTCACTGCTTTGCCAGCTTTGAAAGATGAATTGGAAGAAAGTATTGTCCACCTTGGAGCCCAGAATATGTCTTGGGCTCCTGAGGGGGCGTTTACAGGAGAAATCTCCGCCCGCATGCTTTTGGATACGGCCTGCACTTATGTTATTATCGGGCACTCCGAGCGGCGGGAACTCTTTGGGGAAAAAGATGAAGACATTGCCCAAAAAGTCCAGGCGGCTATTGCTCATGGCTTAATCCCGATTTTATGTGTTGGTGAAAATATCCGTCAGCGGGAAGAAGGCCAGGCCTTGGCAGTTGTCAGGCAGCAGCTGCAAAAAGATTTGCAGGAATTAGCGCCGGCGGAGCTGGGGAAAATAATAATTGCCTATGAACCGATCTGGGCAATTGGAACCGGCAAGACTGCTTCCTGCCAGGATGCTCAGGAGATATGTGTCGATATTCGGGCCACCCTGCGGGGCATGGCCGGAGCACTGGCTGATGAAATCCCCATACTTTATGGCGGCAGTGTTAAACCTGATAATATCGCTGACTTTATGCACCAGCCGGATATCGACGGAGCTTTGGTTGGGGGAGCAAGTCTGACGGCCGAGAGTTTTGCGCTCTTGATTAAAAACGCCCAGGTTTAAGCCTGCCCGACAAGCAGATCAAGGATAAACTGAAAGCGAGGCTGGAATCAAGTGACTCAACAGGAGCAGAATAAATCTCAGGCCAAAGAGCCTGCCCAAGGGGTGAACCCGCTTTTGCTGGTAATCCTGGATGGTTGGGGTTATAGTCCGACTTTTGAGGGAAATGCTGTTGCTCAAGCCTCTTTACCTAATTTTCGCAATTTGGAAAGAACTTATCCGCATACCCTGCTCCAGGCAGCCGGTGAAACTGTAGGTCTTCCCGCCGGCCAAATGGGAAATTCGGAAGTTGGACATTTGAATATTGGTGCCGGCAGGGTTGTTTACCAGGAGTTGACCCGAATCACCAAGGCTATCGCTGATAAGGAACTGGCCTCCAATGCGGTCTTGAGGGAGGCCATGAGCAGGGTGAAAACCAGTGGCAAGGCCTTGCACTTTATGGGTTTGGTTTCCGACGGAGGAGTGCATTCCCATCAGGACCATCTGTATGCTTTACTGGAAATGGCTAAAGATCTGGGTGTGGAAAGGATTTATGTACATGCCTTTCTTGACGGCCGCGATGTTTTACCCCGCAGTGCCAAAAAATATCTGGGTAAACTGGAGGAAAAACTGCAAGAGCTGGGGGTAGGCCAAATTGCTTCGGTTGGAGGACGCTATTACGCCATGGATCGGGATAAACGTTGGGAACGTCTGGAAAAAGGTTACCGAGCGCTTGTTTATGGTCAGGGGGAAAAAGCAGCAGGGGCTTTGGCCGCTGTGGATAAGTCCTATGAACAGGATGTCAATGATGAATTTATTTTGCCCACTGTAATTGTAAATTCCCAGGGCCTGCCTGTGGCCACAGTCGAGGATGGCGATAGTGTAATCTTTTTTAATTTTCGGGCTGACCGGGCCCGGGAGATCACCCGGGCTTTGGTGGACGAGGAGTTTCCTGGTTTCGAACGGCCGCAGCGTCCCCGGGTACATTATGTTTGCCTGACAGAGTATGACATTACAATAGATGCCCCTGTAGCCTTCCCGCCCCAAAATCTGAAAAATACCCTGGGTGAAGTGCTGGGAAAAGCCGGTTTGAAACAGCTGCACCTGGCAGAAACGGAAAAGTACGCCCATGTGACTTTTTTCTTCAACGGCGGGGTGGAGGAACCGAATCTGGGGGAAGAGCGCATTTTGGTACCTTCGCCGAAAGTTGCTTCCTATGACCTGCAACCGGAAATGAGTGCCCCTGAATTGACTCGGAAGCTGACAGCGGTCCTGCGGGCAAACAGCTTTGATGTTATTATCTTTAATTATGCCAATCCTGATATGGTGGGACATACCGGGGTGTTTGCTGCCACTGTGGAAGCTTTGGAAGTGGTAGATAAATATTTGGGTGAGGTCACTGCAGTAATCAAAGAAGTGGGCGGAACCTTACTGGTTACGGCTGATCATGGCAATGCTGAAAGCATGATCGATTTAACAACCGGGCTGCCGCTTACTGCCCATACGACCAATCCTGTGCCCTTTATTGTGGTGGATGAACGATTCCAAAACTACAGTCTGCGGGAGGGCGGGGCTTTATGTGACATTGCCCCGACTATGCTGGATCTGCTGCAGATTTCCCAGCCCTTGGAAATGACCGGGACGACCCTTCTAAAGAAGGCATAGATAGAGCAGCGTTTTTTCCAATATTATTGTTGATTACAATAAGGGGGGGCAAATATGAGTTTGATTATGGATGTCTTTGCTCGCGAGATTTTGGATTCCCGGGGAAATCCCACGGTAGAAGTAGATGTGACTCTGGAAAATGGGACCATAGGACGTGCCGCAGTGCCGTCGGGAGCTTCTACCGGCGCATTTGAAGCAGTGGAATTACGCGATGGAGATAGGGAACGTTATCTGGGTAAAGGTGTACTTACTGCAGTGGAGAATGTCAATAATCTGCTGGGACCGGAGGTCGAGGGGCTGAATCCTTTTGATCAGCCTGGTCTGGACCAGGCCTTGATCGAATTGGATGGGACAGAGAACAAGGGCAAGATGGGGGCAAATGCCATTTTAGGAGTTTCACTGGCTGTTGCCAATGCCGCTGCCGAGGCAGTGGGGTTACCCCTGTATCAATATCTGGGCGGGGTAAACGCCAAAGAACTGCCGGTGCCTATGATGAATATTTTAAACGGCGGCCAACACGCTGATAATAATGTGGATATCCAGGAATTTATGATTATGCCGGTCGGAGCGGCCAACTTTAAGGAAGCTGTGCGGATGTGTGCCGAAGTTTATCACACCCTGAAGGCGGTCTTAAAAGAAAAAGGTCTGACTACCTCAGTTGGCGATGAAGGCGGCTTTGCTCCTGATCTGGAGTCTAATGCTGAGGCCTTGCGGGTGATTGTGGATGCTATCAAGCGTGCCGGTTATGTCCCGGGGGAACAGATTGCCTTGGCTCTGGATGTTGCGGCCACTGAGTTATACCAAGACGGTGTCTACCTCTTGGCAAGTGAAGGTCTAAAAAAGACTTCTCTGGAAATGATCGATTATTATGAAGATTTAATAAGCCGATTTCCCATAATCTCGATCGAGGATGGCTTGGCCGAAGATGACTGGGAGGGCTGGCGCCTGCTGACAGAGCGTCTCGGGCAGCAGGTTCAGCTGGTGGGTGATGATCTCTTTGTGACAAATCCCGCCCGCTTGGCCCGCGGGATCAAAGAAAAGTGTGCCAATTCAATTTTGATTAAATTGAACCAGATCGGAACCCTGACCGAAACTCTGGATGCCATTGAAATGGCTAAAAGAGCCGGTTACTCGGCGGTTGTTTCACATCGTTCCGGAGAGACAGAAGATGTGACCATGGCCCATGTCGCTGTTGCCGTAAATGCTGGTATGATCAAAACAGGGGCGCCGGCACGTACCGAACGTGTAGCCAAATACAACGAACTGCTGCGGATCGAAGAAGAACTGGGAAATAGTGCTGTTTATCGGGGCAGAGAGGTTGTGGGTTGCTGATTTCTGAAGGTCTTGGTCGTTGATTTCTGAGGGGCTGAGCAAAGGGATTGTTTAATGCAACAATCCCTTTCAATATAATTTCCGGTAATAGAATGGATATCCTGAACGTTGTTTGTAATTAATCAGGCTTAATTGTATTACAATAATTATCCTGATATGTTACAATGTTTTATATAAAAACAAGAATTTCTTATTGGTAAAGAAAAGCTCTGAGCTTGAGTTTCCTTGGACCATATGATAAAATTTTGTTTTGACGAAGTGAACTTTATAAGTAGTTAAGAAAGAATTATAAGTATTTAAAAAGAATCAGGATAACAGGATCGAAGAAATAGCAAGCGCAAAGGGGGTGAGAAAGAAAAATGAAAATTGCGTTAGTTGTAATTTTAGTGATCAGTTCTCTGGGCTTAATCACCACTGTTCTCCTCCAATCGGGGCGAAGCGCAGGTTTATCAGGGGCAATTGCCGG